>JAEYYE010000228.1 GCA_023430945.1 Bacteroidota bacterium | reverse complement strand
GCGCATGCCGGCCTCAAGTGCAGGCCGTCACCGGGCTATCCGCTGCAACTCTAGACTTTCACCAATAAAATTCAGTGATGATCGATCTCTGAAGGAGACTGAGCAGGATCGCAGGTGAACCAATCCGCTGCAAAGGCTTCAAGGCCTATCGGACTTATCGGTACCTGTGACCCCTCGGGTCTTCAAGGCTCAGATAGAATTCGAGGCGTTGCGGCCTATTAGAGTTGTCAAGCAAGAAGATCCTTCGCTCAGCCCCTCCAGGAATCGTTGTCTCTCAATACCAAAAGTACAATGGCAGCTTGGAAGAATTTCATCGGCGTGGATGTAAGCAAGGAAGGACTGGACCTCGCCTTGACGGCCAGTGACGGAACAGTGCTCGCCCAGGAGAAGGAGATCAACGATCCGAAGGCCCTTAAGAAGGTCATGAGCAAGTGGAAGCGTTCCATGGATGTTCTGATGGGCGATCTATTCGGTGAATGGCCAGGAACTGGCCACTGGCCGGATCAACAGTGAAGGATCATCCATTATGGTTGTCGATCTTCCGGCAGGGGTCTATATCGTAAACCTTGCCAGTACGAATAGGTTCAAGACGCATCGCTTCGTGAAGTATTGATCATTTGAGAAACCAACAACGCCCGGCTTTTCCAGCCGGGCGTTGTCCGTTCCGATCGCACACTATCACTCGTCCCCTGCGGGCGGCGTGGGCTCTACTGGCTCGGCTGGCTGCTCGATCGAAGGCATCGGCGTTTCGGCTTCCAATTCCTTCAATCCATCTTCGATCATCTCGTAGAACTGATCCAGCTTCGGCAGTACCACGATCCGCGTGCGGCGGTTGATCGCCTTGTTCTCGGGCGTGTCGTTGGCCACCAGAGGCACATATTCACCACGGCCGCCGGCGGTGATCCTGGCTGGATCCACGCCATGTTGTTTGGTGAGCGCACGCACGATCGATGTGGCGCGCAACACGCTCAGGTCCCAGTTGTCCTTGATGCAATCCTTGCTGATCGGCACATTGTCCGTGTGGCCTTCCACCAGGAATTCCATGTCCTTCTTCTCGTTCACCACCTTGGCCACTTTGGCGAGCACTTCGTTGGCGCGATCGCTGATCTGCGTGCTTCCGCTCTTGAAGAGCATCTTGTCGCTGATCGAAATGAAGACCACGCCTTTTTCCACATTGATCTCCACATCCTCATCGGCCATGTTCCCAAGGCTTCCCTTCAGGCTCACCACCAGCGCGAGCGTCACCGAATCCTTCTTGGTGAGCGCATCCTGCAGCGATCTGATCTGCAGGTCCTTCTCCTTGATGCTTTCGAGCGAACGCTCCAGGTTCTCGGCCTCCTTGGCGGAGAGCATCGCCATGTTGCCTACGTTGTTGAGCAACGCTGCATTGGTCACGCTCAATTCCTTGTTCTGGGCGCGCAGCTCATCGTTGCCCGATTGCAGCGCAGCGCGCGCCGTGCGGCAGTCCTCCAGTTCGCGGCGCAGCTCCTCCACGCGTGAGTTCAACGTTTCGTTGCTCATCTTGAGCGAGGTGTATTTCTTCTTGGAAACGCACGAGCCCAGCAGCAGCAGGAGCAACACTGGCAGGAATATCCGTGATCGCATGATGTGTTGTTTTGATCGCGCGAAGGTAGAGGCCGATCGGCGGTGCCATGCGGCTACATTTGGCCAGTAATGAACGATCAGGAGGCTTTCAACGCGAACCGCGATCTGTGGAATGCGATGGCCGAAGTGCATGTGCGATCGGCCTTCTACGATGTGGAAAGCTTCGTTGCGAGGCGCAATTCGCTCAGCGATCTGGAGATCGAACTGCTCGGTGATGTGAGGGGAAGGGATCTGCTGCACCTGCAGTGCCACTTCGGGCAGGATACACTTTCGCTCGCCCGCATGGGCGCGGCTGTGACCGGTCTTGATCTGAGCGATGTTGCGATCGAAAAAGCAAGGGAACTCACCGATCGATGTGGCCTGAAAGCCCAATGGATCCGTGCGAACGTGCTCGATCTTCAACCTGCACTTGAGAAGAAGTTCGATATCGTGTTCACCAGTTATGGCACCATCGGCTGGCTGCCCGATCTGAAGGGTTGGGCCGCGAACATCCATCGCTATCTGAAGCCCGGCGGAAGGTTCGTTTTCGTGGAGTTCCATCCGGTGATCTGGATGTTCGACAACGAATTCAAGCGGATCGAACATTCCTACTTCAACCGGAGACCGATCGTTGAGATGCAGAAAGGCAGCTATGCGGATAAGGATGCACCGATCGAAATGGAGGCGCACGGATGGAACCATTCGCTCGCCGATGTGATCGGTGCACTGCTCGCTGCCGGCCTTCGGCTGGATCGGTTCACGGAGCTGGATGGATCGCCACATGATTGCTTCGCGGGAACAGTGAAGGGAAGCGACGGCCTCCATCGTATCAACGGTTTCGCTGGAAAACTTCCGATAGTGTACGCGTTGGTCTGTTCGAAGATCACATAGCTTTCGCCAAACTCCAGAACATGACCACGAAACGTGCAAGCCGTCGTAAACCGAAGACCGTAGGCATCACCAGGGCGAAGACCAGCAACACGCGTGCGAAGCGCAAGGCCGCCACAGCGAAGAAGCTTGCCGCAGGCGCCGCAACGGCGAAGAAGGCCGGCACCACCGCAGCATCGAAGGCGAAGAAAGCCGCGAAGGCCGCACCGAAGAAGGCCGCCACCAAAGCCGCACCGGCCGCGAAGAAATGATCCGATCGGCGGGGCCGTTTCCAAGGCCCCGATGATCACGCAGTGAACCATGAAGATCGAAAGAAGACGTTCGCGGATACACGGCAATGGCGTTTTCGCCACCGATACGATCCGCAAGGGAGAACACATCGTTGAATACAAGGGCCGGCTGATCACGCATGATGAGGCCGATCAACTTCATTACAACGACATCAATACCGGGCACACTTTCCTTTTCACCTTGAACGATGAATGGATCGTGGACGCGAACGTGCGCGGCAACATCGCCAAGTGGATCAATTGCAGCTGCGATCCCAACAGCATCGCCTATATACATGAAGATGAAAGCGGCGATCTGAAAAAGGAGAAGGTGATCATTGAAGCGCTGCGCACGATCAAGCCCGGCGAAGAGATCACGTATGATTATGGCTTCGAATTCGATGTTCCCTACACGAAGAAATTGCTGAAGACGTGGGCGTGCCATTGCGGATCGCCGAATTGCCGGGGCACCATGTTGAAGCCGAAGAAAGAACCGGCATCATCCAAAAAAAGATCCTGAGGCCCGGCCGTCCCGATCGTTATGCCTTATGGCACAGGCTTTGCCTTTCCGCCGCCAACGAGACCGATCCATGAGAAACTCCTTCCTTCTACTTCTTTCCCTTCTCTTCCTTAGCCCCGCAGCGCTCGCGCAGGATGATCCGAAAAGCAAGGCGATCCTGGACAAGTTGATGGCTCAGGCGAAGACCTGGAACACGTTCGAGGCCGATTTCTCCAGCCGTCTGCAAAGCAAGCGTGACGGATTGGACGTGAAGCAGGAAGGCAATATGAAAGTGAAAGGGAACAAATTCCGCC
>JAEYYE010000227.1 GCA_023430945.1 Bacteroidota bacterium | reverse complement strand
CCACCGCAAACTTTTCGATCATGTTGAGAAGCTCGAGAAACCGGTGATCGCCGCGATCAACGGTTTTGCGCTCGGCGGGGGATTGGAACTCGCGCTCAGTTGCCACATCCGCATCGCAAGCGAAAATGCGAAAATGGGCCTGCCGGAGGTGGGGCTTGGCGTGATCCCCGGCTATGGCGGAACGCAGCGGCTCGCCCGGCTCGTGGGAAAAGGGAAGGCCATGGAGATGATCCTCACTGCGGGAATGATCAAGGCCGACGAGGCGTTGCAATGGGGTTTGGTGAACCAGGTCGTGCCGCAGGATCAACTTCTTTCAACCTGCAAGGAGATCGCGAACAAGATCATGAAGAACAGCCCGATGGCCTTGGCAGCCGCGATCCGCGCGGTGAACGCCGGTTTCGAACCCGGCGTGAATGGATCGCAGCGCGAGATCGAGGAGTTCGGTAATTGCTTCGGCACTGTTGATTTCAAGGAAGGCACCACCGCTTTTCTGGAGAAGCGATCGGCGAATTTCGCTGGCGCCTAGCCCAGCTACTTGAGCGCCCTCCGAAAACTCGCCGGCCAGACGGCCATCTACGGTCTCAGCAGCATCGTTGCGCGCTTCCTGAATTTCCTGCTTACGCCGCTTTACACCAGCAAGGGTGTTTTCCCGCCTGCTGAATATGGCGTGATCACTTCCCTGTACGCCTGGGCGGCGTTCTTCAACATCGTGCTCACCTTCGGGATGGAAACGGCCTATTTCCGTTTCAGCTCGAAGCAGCCCGAGGTTGTTCCCCCTGATGATGCAGCGAAGAAGATCCCGCCGCGGATCTATTCCACCGCATTCTTCTCGATCGCTTCCATCTCGGTGCCTTTCATTGTCCTGGGCATCCTTTTCTCTTCGCCGATCGCAGCAGGTATCGGGTATCCCGATCATTCCATTTCGGTGTTGATGCTTGCGATCACGCTTGGCCTCGATGCCCTCACCGTGATCCCGATGGCACGCCTGCGCCAGGAAGGAAAGGCGTGGCGGTTCGTGTCGATCAACATGATCAACATGGCGATCAACATCGGGCTGAACCTGTTCTTCATCGCCTACCTGATGAACGCCGCCCGGGAAGGCCGGTCGAACTGGTGGATCGATACGTTCTACGACCCGTCGTTCGGTGTTGGCTACGTATTCCTCGCGAACCTGATCGCCTGGATCGTGAAGTTTCTGATCCTGTTGCCACGCATGCCTTTCTTCGCAGGCTTCGATCGCGCTCTGCTGGAACCGATGTTCGCTTTTGCCACACCGCTGATGATAGCCGGGCTTGCAGGAATGGTGAACGAGACCTCCGATCGGATCCTGCTGAAATATCTTCTGCCGGAAGATGTCGCCGATCACCAGATCGGGATATATGGCGCGTGCTACAAACTGGCGATCCTGATCACGCTGTTCATCCAGGCGTTCCGGTTCGCCGCGGAACCTTTCTTCTTCAGTCACGCGCGTGAAACAAAGAGCCGTGAGACATTCGCGCGGATCATGAACTGGTTCGTCGCCTTCTGCATGTTCGCGTTCCTGCTGGTGATGCTTTTCATCGATATGTTCAAATGGTTCATCCCTAACCCGGACTATTGGGAAGGGTTACGCGTGGTTCCGATCCTGATGCTGGCGAACGTTTTCCTCGGCATCTACTACAACCAGAGCGTGTGGTACAAATTGAGCGATCGCACACGGGCAGGGAGTGCGATCGCATTGATCGGCGCGGCGATCACGATCGGCCTCAACCTCCTGTTGATCCCCTTCCTCGGTTACATGGGCAGTGCCTGGGCAACGCTCGCATGCTATGCCGGTATGGCGGGGATCAGTTATTTCCAGGGCCGGAAATACTGGCCGGTGCCCTATGATGTGCCACGTGTGCTGATGTACATGGCCGGTGCGGTCCTGCTCTGGTGGGTCACGATCCAGTTCTTCGCCGGGGTGCATGGCATCTGGAGCATCATTCTCCGGTCGATCGTGCTGGTCGGCTTTGCTGCTGCGGTGATCACCAGGGAAAGACGATCATTTCAACGGAACCTGCAATGAGCCACCGGCCCAATGGCCTGTTCTTCAAGCCATGGCTATCTTCGCGATCGCCGTGGTACTTATCCGGTGCGGCAAAGGGTTTTCAGAAAGATGGCATGTTCCGGTTGTAGCAGTGGGAAGGACGGCAAGCCCGCTGGTTGTAAGAGCAATGGTTATTGCAGCTCCAGCGGCTGCAACAAGCTTGGCGTTTTCGACTGGCTGGCGGGTGTTCCGCTCCCCACGGGCAGCCAGCCATTCGATGGGGTGGAAGTGCGTTTCAAGAACACGCGCAAAGCTTTTTATCGGAACACGACGGGTTACAGCCTGATGCCTGGTGATCTTGTCGCGGTGGACGCTGCGCCAGGCCATGATATCGGCATGGTGAGCCTGGCCGGGGAGCTCGTGCGCGCACAGATGGAAAGGCGAAAGCAGAGCGGCGATACGTTCGAGCTCCGGAAGGTGTTGCGCAAGGCGACGCAGGAGGATATCGATCGGTGGCACGCGGCACGCAAGCTGGAGGATGAGACCATGTTCGCCACGCGTGCGATGGTGCGCGATGCAAGGCTGGACATGAAGGTGACCGATGTGGAATACCAGGGCGATGGCACCAAGGCCATCTTCTATTACACGGCCGAGGATCGGATCGATTTCCGTGGCATCGTGCGGCAGATCAGTGATCGGTTCCGGGTGAAGGTGGAGATGAAACAGATCGGATCGAGGCAGGAGGCTGGTCGCATCGGCGGCATCGGCAGTTGCGGCCGTGAGCTTTGCTGCAGTACCTGGCTTACCGATTTCCGCAGCGTTACCACAAGCGCGGCGCGTTACCAGCAACTCGCCCTCAATCCGCAGAAGCTCGCGGGCCAGTGCGGTAAGTTGAAGTGCTGCCTGAACTACGAGCTCGATATGTATATCGAGGCGATCAAGAGCTATCCTTCGCAGAACGCCAAGCTGAAGACGAAGCAGGGTACAGGCGTACACATCAAGAC
>JAEYYE010000226.1 GCA_023430945.1 Bacteroidota bacterium | reverse complement strand
CCAGGAGAGAGGGCCCATCCTGCCGAGGCGTAATGAAACGCGTGTTGATCATCGCCTACTACTGGCCGCCGAATGCCGGAGTAGGCGTTTATCGCTGGCTGAAATTCGCCAAATACCTTCCGCAGTTCGGCTGGCAGCCTGTGGTCTACACGCCGAAGGATCCCGAAATGCAGGCGATCGATGAGACACTTATGAAGGATATTCCGGCGGAAGCTGAAGTGATCAAAGCGCCGATCATTGAACCGTATTCATTCTATAAGAAATTCACTGGAAGGAGCAAGGAGGAAAGATTGCAAACGGCCTTCCTGCGCGAAACTGCGGCGAAGAGCTGGCGTGAAGATGTGGCATTGTGGCTGCGCAGCAATCTGTTCATTCCCGATGCGCGCGTATGGTGGGTTAGACCTTCGGTGGATCGCTTGCGGAAGTATTTGAAGGACCATCCCGTGGATGCGATCGTGACCACCGGATCGCCACACAGCATGCACCTGATCGGGAAACGGCTCAAGCGGATCACCGGCATCCCATGGATCGCAGATTTCCGTGATCCGTGGACGAACATCGATTACTACGGCCAGTTGAAATTGACCAGATGGGCCGATCGTAGACATCACGAACTGGAAAAGCAGGTGCTGCACGAAGCCGATCGGGTGATCACCGTGAGCTGGACGTGGGCGCGCGATCTGGAAGGGATCGGGGGAAGAAAGGTGGATACGATAACGAACGGTTTCGATCCGGCCGATCTTCCGGGCGCACCGATCACACCGATCACACCGGATCGGGAATGGTCGTTGGTGCATGTGGGATCGATCACGCCCACGCGCGATGTTCCGCTTCTGTGGAAGGCGCTGGCCCAACGCACAAGGCACGATCGCATGTTCGCCGAACGTTTCAAGTTACGGTTGATCGGTGGCGTTGATCATTCGGTCCTGGCGAACATCGAAAAGGCCGGGCTTGCACCGTGGCTTCAACGTGTCCCGCACCTGCCGCACGATCAGGCGATCGAAGAGATGCAGCGTGCACGCATGCTGCTTCTTCCGGTGAACAACACACCGAACGTAATGGGTTTTCTTCCCGCAAAAGTCTTCGAATACCTCGCAGTGCAACGGCCGATCCTGGCCATCGCTCCGGAAGGATCGGATATACAGCGGGTGATCGGAAATGCGAATGTCATGGTCCCCCGGGATCACGAGGAAAAGATCGAGATAGCAGTGAACGAACTGTTCCGGATCGAACCGGTCCTGGATCCCCTGCCTGCCGAATTCTCACGGATCGAGCTCACGCGCACGCTTGCTTCACTGCTGAACGAACTTCAGCCGCCCGGACACCGATCGGCATAGGCCAGCTACATTCGCCGCGTGCAGCACACGAACCGCACAAAGAACTTCCGGCGATGGGTGTGATGGCTCGCCAGGCGATCATCAACACGGTGCTCACCTACATGGGTATCGCGCTGGGCTTCATCAATGTGGTGGTGCTCTATCCGCGCGTGCTCGCCGCCGATGAATTCGGCCTTACGCGGTTGCTCGTTTCCATCGCCACCATCGCCGCGCAGATCGCACAACTTGGCGCTGAGAACACGGTGATCCGCTTCTTTCCGTATTTCCGTGATCCGGTGCGCCAACATCGCGGCATCCTTTCCATGCTGCTGCTCTTCGGGCTTGTGGTGAGCCTTGCATCGATCCTTGTTCTTGGGGTCTTCCATGAACAATTCGCGCGCATGTTCAGCGATCGCAACGGACTATACGGAACTCATGGGTTGCTGATCCTCCCGCTCGTGCTGGGCGAGATCTATTTCCTCCTCCTGCGATCGTACAGCCGCTCGTTGCGGCGCACAGTGCAACCGATCTTTCTTCGCGAATTCGTACTGCGCCTGCTGCAAACGGTGTTGATCCTAGTGCAGGCCTGGCAACCCATGCCGTTCGGCATCTTCATGTCGTTCTACATCGGCATCTTCCTGGTGTGCACCATCGCCCTGGTGGTCGATCTGTGGAAGAGCGGCAATTTCACACCCGGTCTTGCACATTGGCGTTTGCCATCGCGCATGCGACGTAGCATGATCACTTATGGATCGTATACGTTGTCCGCTGGCCTCGCTGGGATCGTACTTGGCAATATGGACCAATTGATGATCGGTGCGTTGCTGGGTGATGGACTTCGCAACGTGGCGCATTACGCGGTCGCATTCTATTTTGGATCGGTGATCGCAGCTCCTGGAAGGGCGCTTTACATGGCCGCCGCACCAATGCTCGCCGATGCATGGAAACGGCGCGATCTGCGGCTCTTGGATGAATTATATAAACGCTCGTCGCTGATGCAGACCTTGGTGAGCGGTGTGCTTTTCCTCATGATGTGGATGAGCCTCGATGATCTGTTCCAACTACTTCCGCTGGAATATTCCGCAGGCGCCGAAGTGGCCTGGGTGATCGGTCTCGCTTACGTGCTCAACAGTACCGTGGGCCTAAGTGTCGGTATCATCTCCATGTCACGATCGTACCGGTTGGACGCTTATTCGAGTTTCAGCATGATCGCCGTGAACGCGATCGCGAATTTTATTCTGATCCGGCAATTCGGGATCATCGGTGCGGCATATGCCACGTTGATCTCACTGATCTTCGTGAACGTGTTGCGAACGGGCTATCTCTACAAACGTTACCGCCTCTGGCCGTACACATGGGAAACGATGAAGGTCATTCTCCTGATCATTGCCATCGCCATGCTCTTTCCCTGGATCCCGTTCTTCGGGGAGCCATTGATCGATATCGCAGTTCGCAGCATGGCGATCCTGCTCGCGTTCGCTTCCATGGCCTACGTATTGGGATTATTGAAGGAATTGGAACCGATGGTGCGGGGGTTGAAAGAAAGGTTCAGATCACTATATCCCTGAGCATGGACCAGATCCCATTGAAGTGTTGGCCATAGATCCCCTGGCGATAAAGCCTTGCGGCTTTGATCGGTCTTGACCAGATCCCCGCACTTCTGATAGCGCTCCGCTGTTCGGCGATCGCGAGCATTCTGCCAAGAGCGTTCAACAAACCTGGATCGAAGCCAGGGCCGAAGATCTTTGCATGATCGATGGCGAGTTGGTATTTCCTGACATCGTGATCCGGTGCATTCCTTTTCGCTGCGCGGATCCACCTTTTCAGATGTTCGAGACTTCGCGGATCGAACTTCATGCCCGCGGATGTATTGTTGCCATGCAACCGATGCTCGATCAGGCATTCATTCACCACGCCGACCTTACAAAGCCCATATGCGAAGAGTGCGATCCAATGATCATGCCCCCAATGATCGAACGGGTCTGGGCCTTTGCCGGCGATCACATTCCGGATCAATTCCGATCGCACCGCCATGGTACAACCCTTGATGTCGGGATCACGAGCAAGGCTATCCTTCGCCCTATCGTTGCCAAGATGAAGATCCCTTCTGCGTCTTGTGGAGAAGATGGTCGTGCCTGTAGGATTCAAGTGGGCATCAGTGATCGCACCGTCCGAATAGACCATACAGATGGACGGATCGACCTCGAAACGGGTCAGCATTTTTTCTACCTTATCCTTCCTCCAGACATCGTCCTGATCACTGAAGAAGATGATGTCACCGGAACAGATCCCTGCCCCGATCATGAAACTTCTGGTCGCACCGAGATTGATCGGATTCCGATGGACATGAAGCTTGATGGCAGGTGTACTTGAGATGATCTTCCGGGCAATGGTGATGGTAGCGTCCGAAGAGTGATCATCGATCAGGATGATCTCATCCGGTGGGCGCGAATTGTGTATGATGCTCTCAAGTTGTTGTGCTATGAACTTCTCGCCATTGAAAGCCGCCAGTACGATAGAGATGCGCATCCCTTATTCCGGCTTGGTGATCGAGAAGACGTACCCCAATGTAACGAGATCCTTCAAATACGGTATGATCAGTAAAGGGAAAAGTGAATAGGTCACGAGCATGTTGAGCTTCCATGCTTTGTTGGTCTCAAAGAAGCGGAAGTTCCTCTTCAGTAACTTGAATTCCGCGTTGGGGCACTGTTCCATGAATTCCTTCAGATTGCCGCGCATGATCACGGTGCGGTGGGTCTTGTCAAAAATGCCTCTCTCATTGCGCTGCCACTTTCGGGTCAGGAAGACCCATAAGGTGTGCCAATGCCCATAATTCGGAACGGAGATGATGATCCTGCCGCGTGGTTCCAGGTGTTCGTACAATATTCCGGTGATGTCCCTGTAGTTGACCGTATGTTCCAGAACATCGCCACAGATGATGTGATCGAATCGCAAGCCGGCCAGGGCCGTGCGTAGAGTGGGCAGATCATCCAGGTCGATAACGGCTCCACCTTCCAGATCTGGCCGGGCGGATCTGAACGCTAATTCATTTATCTCCAATCCCCATATTCTTGCGACAGGGAATTTTCTTTTGATCGCTCGAGCGAGCGCGCCGTTATTGCAGCCGACATCGAGCAACTTCAACGGCGCATCCAGCTGGGAAAGTAGATCGCGGCGCTCGCTTTTGTAGCTTTTATTATCATGAACGGCCATGGGTTAGTTCGTTCGCTTGATCAATTCCTCCACCCTCAAAAACTCCTTCCGATCCCCACAACGTACCGGAAGGCGAAATGATCGGCTTCGCCGGCTGGTAAAGCCGAAAGGAAAAGTGGCATATCGAAACGCAAGGTGAGCGGTTCGATGTCCACCAACGGCCCGAATTTCTTGATCGTAAGTGCCACACCAACACCGGCATCCGCGCGCGGTTCGGCGAATTCGATCCGTTCGTTCTCGTTCACGATCCGCGTGTAGGCCATCGATCCGATATCGCCGAAGAGGTAGACGTTCAACTTGAGGTATCGCGCAAGCTTTCCCGGCTGGATCCGGATCGGTCCATCGAGCTCCAATTCGGCGCTTGCCGAGGCGCCCGTGGTACCGATGTATGTATGGATGATGGATCCGTCGGCACTTACTTCAGGTGCCAGATAACCCGCGTATCCGCGCAGGTTCAAGCCTCCACCGAAATGGAAATGTTCGATCGAGCTACCGATCGAAAGCCAGTCATACGGCACGTATCCAACGCTGCGCGTGAACTTGTTGTCCATCATCTCCTCCGGATTCCCGCCGGCGAGATACAGTGCGCTTTCGCGTGGCGTGTTGCCCGTTCCATATTGTCCGAAGATCCGCGTGCGCAATGGGAACTTCCAGATGTTGATCTCATTGATCGCAGTAAGCCTTACCTGTGCGTATTTCGATCTCGAACCGACCGCGGAGTTCCGGAGTTCCAACTTCAGATCGCCACGATCATTCCCGTGGAAATATGTATGCTTCAGTCCCACATCGATCCTGCCGTTCAGGCGATCGAGCTCCCATAGATCCGGATAGAGAAGGTAGGTGAGATCGGTGCTGTCCTTGCGGATGAAATAATGCAGATCGGTGTTCAATTCCGTGCGTTCGTTCGGGAAACGCCATTGCCAGCCGCCACCATAACGCTCCAAACCTTCCAGCACGCGGGCGTGCAGATCCACCGTTGCGCCCTTCAAGAACTTTTCGATGCCGTTCTCATACCGGAAGTTGAATGAAAGCGGATCATAACGCGTATCGATCCGGCCATCGGGGAGAGATTGGCCGATCCCGCTGTTGAGCCACGCAGTGAAGTGAACGCGATGCTTGTACCGCATGTAGCTGCTGTTCACATGCAGGCCCAATTTCACTCCGTCATATCCATTCCACCATAGGTCCGGCCGGCCGAAGATCTCATACGTGCGCCGGTCAGGGCGCTGGTAAAGGTGATGATCGAATTGCACGCTCAGCGGCGGATCGAGGTGATCGTTCAATTTGTAGGCATCCGCGAGGCGATGGGTGGTATCGATCGTGATGCTCCTGATGCCGGTCGGGATATCGACTCTCGCGAAATAATCGCGCTGCAGATCGTCGTAACCGATCCAGCGAGGCAGCACTTTCGCGCTTGTCTGCTTCACGAACCAGGTGTTCGGGATGTGCAGATCATGGATCGTTCCATCATTCGCGGTAACGCGTAGATCCAGCGGCATTTGCAGGCTGCCTTTCCTTTTCAGATGAATGATCTGCCCGTCATTCTTGTTCCTTCGCTTCACTCCCTTGATCGCGTAGTCGATCCGTTTGTCCGTTTCGATCCATTGATCGAAGAACCAGTTGAGGTCCACACCGGTGAAGGTGATGAAGCTCTGCCGCATGTCCTCCGGATACGGATGGCAGATCGCCCATTGATCCACGTAGTTGCGCATGGCTGCGACAAAGAGGCTGTCGCCAAGCACGTATTGCAGGTTGTACAACATCACTGCGGTCTTGTAGTACACATGGCCGTAGCCCATGCCGCGGTTGCGTGCATGGCCGAATTCATCGCTATGCGTATTGATCTGCGGAAGCTGATCGCGCACGGCATCGCGTTGGTACCCGTAATACACTTCACTTTCACGCGCCAGTTCCGGCTTGCTGTAACGCCGCGCATAGAAATTCTCCGGTCCCGATCGCACCAGTGTGTCCCCATCGATCCGCTCCAACCCCCACGCCGTAAGGAATTGTGTGAAACCTTCATCGAGAAAAGCGCGGTAAGTCTCGTTATTGCCGAGCATGCCGAAGAACCAGTTGTGCCCCACCTCATGTACGAGCAATCCCCGATAGCCTGGATCGCGACCACCATCGAGCGTAAGCATGGGATATTCCATGCCATCGCGCGCATCGGCCACGATCATCTTCGGATACGCGTACATACCGAAGTCGGTGCTGAAGGTCTCAATGATCTTCGCTGTGTATTCCGCCGCGTTCTGCCAGCCGCTCGCATGCGGTTCCTGTGCCAGTGCGATGCACTTGATCCCGTTCCATTCCGCTTCACCGATGCGGTAGGTTGGATCGGCCGTGAAGGCGAAGTCATGCACGTTCTCCGCATGGTACCGCCAGATCTTTCGCGTTCCCGGTGAAGGAGCGATCACCTCGGAAGGCTTTTCATTCCAGGGCTTATCCTTGAAATTCCGGATATCCAATTTTGCTTTCAGATCCGCCGGAAGCACTTCTTCTTCATTCTGTAATACACCGGTCGCCTCAACGATGTAGTGGTGCGGAAGATCCAGTTCAACATCGAAAGCGCCGAAGTCGCCATAGAATTCATGGCCGAGATGCTGTTGCGTGTCCCAGCCGAATTTCCGATCGTAGACCGAGATCCGCGGATACCAGTGCACACCATCGTAATGTTTATAGCCCCACGCATTGAAAAGCTTCATCCGCCGCTGCATCCCCATGGACCAATGCGTGGTGAATCCCATCTTGAACGTGATCTTTTCCCCCGGTGGAAGCGGTGAATTCAGATCGGCCTTCAGGATCGTATTGTCCTGTTCCGTGCGCAACGTATCCTCATCGATCCGCAGGGTCTTCACGATCGTTCCGGCGTAGGGTTCATCCTTTTTCGTTCGCTCCGGCCGATCGCCGCGCCGGTACGATCCGGGAACATAAGCTTCCTGGTAAAGGTGGAAGAATACATGCCGCAACGTATCGGGCGAGTTGTTCACGTAGGTGAGCGAGAGATCGCCATCGATCAGGTCCTTCTCATCGTCGATCCGCGCCTTGATCACATAATGCACATCCTGCTGCCAATAGCCTTCGTATGGCGGGCGGTTCTTCCAATAATACGGGTTATCCGCATTGCGGTAGGTGTTCGGTGGCCTTGTTGGATCGAACGGTTGCGCATGCATTGCGACAATGGAAAGCAGGATGAGGATCAGGAATAAACCGCGCATAACGGTCCGAAGTTATTCGGATCGCCGATCCTACCGGCTTGTGGCTCCGGCAGGCTGGTTCACCTGCTCGAGTTTTTCAGTGCGTAGCCTGTGTGCACGATTGATGCTGGTATTCAATTCAAATCCGATCAGCAACACGATCATATTGATGTAGATCCAAAGCTGTACCGCGAGAATGGCACCGATCGAACCGTACAGCGCATTGTAATCGGCGATGTGGGTGAACACGAACGCGAGCGCTTCGGAGGCAAGTATGATCAGGAAAACCGAAAGGATCGATCCAGGAGTGAAGATGCGGAACCGCCTTCCGCGCATTTCGCCGGCATTGAAGAGAAGTGCCACGCAAAGGATCACCAGGAGCAGTGAGACCGCCCACTTTATGAAGAACACAAGGGCCACTTGGATGAAGTTGCCGAAGAAGCCGATCTGTTGAAGCGCTTGGATCACGAAACCGCTGAAAGTGACCAGCGGGATCACCATCATGAGCAGGATCGAAAGGGCGAGAAGCACCCATATGCTGATCATGCGCTGGCGGAACGCGCTGTGCCACCGATCGAGGTTGCGGCTTCCTGCGAAACCAAGCAGGATGGCGTTCACACTGTTGCTTGCGAAGAAAACGCCGAGAATGAAGCTGATGGAAAGCAGGGTGGTGTGCTTGCGGATCACCAGATCATGCAGCGTGCTTTCAATGAAGCGGTATACATCGAGCGGCAGCATGTCGTAGACCGCATCAAGCAGTCTTTCCTGGAAATCGGCGATGGGGACGAATGGGATCAGCGTGAGCAGAACGATCAGCGCTGGAAAGAATGCCATGAACACACGGAACGAGATCGCCGATGCACGCGTGATCAGATCGCCTTTCTGTATCGCTTCAAAGAAGAAGCGGGAGATCTCGTAC
>JAEYYE010000147.1 GCA_023430945.1 Bacteroidota bacterium | reverse complement strand
CGCTGGAGCAGATCCAATGCCTCTTTGAACTTGTATTCCTCCACCAGCCGATCGGCCTGCTCGAGCAACTGCCGTGCGCGTGCGCTCAATTCCTGGTCCTTTTTTTCCTGATCCTTCCGTTCACGCTCCTTTTTCCTTGCATCGAGCGATCGCTGCGCAAGGGCCAGGTTGTATCGCTTGTCCTCGTCGGTGGGATCTCTCCGCAATGCGGCACGGTAGGCCTTCACACTCTCAGTGAGCGCCGAATCGGAAAGTTGAACGTTCCGTTGCTGTTCCTTCCGCAGTGAATCGCGCACCACGGCGAGCCGTACTTTTCCGGTGATGTCGTCGCCTTCCATCCTGATCGCAGCGATGTCCTTATCGAGCGCTGTGGAAAGACTGTCCGCTTCGCGCGATCGGAGCATCCAGGAGTTACCAAGATCATGGAACGCATCGGCGATCGAACCGCTGTCCGCAGGCATTTCAGTGGTGGCGATGGATCGGTCCACGGCTTCGCCCATGTTCCTCGATCGGTAGGCGGCCTTCGCTGAGTTATGGAGTGCGCGAGGATCGAACGCGGCCCGGTCGTATGCTTCGATCGCGCGATCGAACTGTTCAGCGGCGTAGTGGGAATTACCTTCCCGGATCGCTTCGGCGGCCAGCCTCTCCTGCCGATCGCCACAGGCGCAGAGCATCAGGATCGCTATGGGCAACCACCTGTTCATCTTGCGAGTTGAATGAATGGGCGTTGCGGTCGGCGCTCACCGAAGGCCATGGATAGTACGATCATGGCCAGACCGATCCCGAGCGGGTACTGGAACCTGCTTTCGTGCGCCGTGAATTGCCAGGTGCCGGTCTCAGTCTTGTCCATGGATCGCAGCTCATCGATCAGTGCACCGATCCCGATGTCCGCTTGTGAAGCGCGTATGTAGGTGCCATTTCCGGCGGCGGCGATCTGCTGGAGCATCGGTTCGTTCAACCGGCTCACCACCGTATTGCCGTTCGCATCCTTCTTGAAACCGATCACCTGGCCGCCACGCTTCACTGGTATCGGAGCACCCTGTGGAGTTCCCATGCCGATCGTATGTACGATGATACCGCTCTCCGCGGCGGTGCGCGCAGCGCCTTCGGCATCATCCTCATGGTTCTCTCCATCGGTGACCACGATGATCGCGCGGCTGCCGGGTTCCTCCAGATCGAAGCTTTCGCGGGCCAGATCGATCGCCGTGCCGATCGCGGTGCCTTGTGTTCCCACCGCATCCGTGGTAACGGACGAGAGGAACAGTTCGGCGGCCGAACGATCGGTAGTGATCGGCAGTTGCACGAAGGCTTCGCCGGCGAACACCACGATGCCGAGCCTGTCACCTTTCAATTCCGCGATAAGTTTTGAAAGGCCGCGGCGTGCGAGTTCGATCCGGCTTGGCCGCAGATCCTGCGCAAGCATGCTGTTGCTCACATCCACCGCCACGATCAGGTCCACGCCCTCCGATCGCACTTCTTCCAGCCGTGTGCCCAATTGCGGCCCGGCGAGTGCGAGTACCACTATTCCGAGGCCATGGCGCAGCAGCAGGAATTTCAGGATCATCCGTGTGGTTGAAACGCCCGGTACGGTATGCAGCGCCGTATGATGTGAAGTGAAACGGCGTATCGCGCGATCGCGCCAGGCGAGATGCAGCAGGAAGATGATGGAAAGCACAGGCCCGATCAACAGCGCTTTCAGGAACTGCGGATCCTCGAAACGGAAGGCCGGGATATCGCGGAGCAGGAAGTACCATACGGCAAGGAGCAGCGCAGCGAGCAATGCCTCCAGCACAAATACCACGGTGATCGCGACGCCGAGGTGATATGGACCTTTCGGGTTCATGTGAGCGAGCGAAGGATGCTGCGATCGAGCAGGAAGCCGAACAGCAGGAGGCCGGTGCCCCCGATCACGAACGGTGCGAACTCCTCGGTGCGCATGCTGTGCTCGGTCACCTTTTCGATCGTCTTCTCCATCTTGTCGATCTGCTGGTAGATCTCCTGCAGTTTGCGTTCATCGGTGGCGCGGAAATATTCGCCACCCGTTATCTCCGCGACCTGGCGCATCATGGGTTCATCAAGGTCCACTTCCACGTAATCGAAACGGAACTGGCCATTGGGGTAACGCGCGATCGGTGAAAGCGCCCTGCCCTTTGTGCCCACACCGATCGTATAGACACGAATGCCCAGTTGAGCGGCTATGTGCGCCGCATCGATCGGCTGAATGGTACCGGCATTGTTCACGCCATCGGTGAGCAGGATCACCACCCTGCTCTTCGCTCCGCTCTCGCGCAACCGGTTCACTGCGGTGGCGAGGCCCATGCCCACGGCGGTCCCGCCTTCGATCAACCCGCTGCGCGCCTTCAGGAAAAGATCGGTGAGCACGCGATGGTCCGTGGTGAGCGGGCATTGCGTGAAGGCTTCACCTTCGTACAACACCAATCCGATCCGATCATCTGGCCGGCCTTCGATGAATTCGATCCCCATCCTTTTGGAGGCCTCCAGCCGGTCGGGCTGCAGATCCCGCGCGAGCATGCTCACGGAAACATCCAGTGCGATCATGATATCGATCCCTTCACGTTCAACATCCTGCCAGCTGTTCCTGCTCTGCGGACGTGCCATGGCGAGGCAAAGAAGTGAAGCTCCCAACAGATAGGAACTGAAGGGAAGTGGCCGCAGGAAAGTGAGGGGATCCAGTGGCCCGTTCACCAGTACGGGCAGGGTGGGCAGGGGGATCTTTGGCGCATGGCGTGAACGCAGCAGGTAGAAGCACGCGGTGAGCCACACCGGAATGAGCAGGTAGATCAATTGCGGATGCGCCAGCTCGTATCGCCGCAGCAGGTACAAGGCCGCCAGGGCGGTACCGATCGCGGCGATCACGATCCAGAACAACGCGATATTGCGATCCCTGTCACGCATCGATCGGTGCACTTCTCATCTTGGCGGTCGCTTCCACGAAACGGATCGCGTTCTGCAACACCTGTTCATTCT
>JAEYYE010000063.1 GCA_023430945.1 Bacteroidota bacterium | reverse complement strand
CATCTACAAAGGAGAGGAGAAGGTGGGGAACATTCTCGTGGATCGTACTGAACTGGATGACCAGATACGTTACCGGATGGATTCGTACTCGGAATTCAGCTTGATCTGGACGCAGGAAGTGCGCACCTCGGTGTTCACGGAATATCTGCGGGGCGCGATCAGCCATTGCTATTCCAGTATAAAGGTGAATGGATCGATCCGAGATTCCAGCTACATGAGAACGGGGAGCACAAGCCGTGATTGTTACGTGCATCCCGATCAGGCCGCTGAATGTGGACCAGGAACTGATTGGAGCACCGCCCGCATGTATTTTGAAGAACCGGTGAACGCGCGCTGGATCTATGTGGAAAGTGTTTTGAAGGATTGTCCCTTGGAACGCTCGGGACCGGGGCGATATACGCTCACCTTCCCCAACGATACGCGCAACCATTATGTATATCGCCATGGGGTTCTGTACGAGATCCAGGTGATCCGGCCACTTTTCGATCTGGTGTTCCGCCGCGCATAATCCTGGGCGATCGGCCCAAGGCTTGTATCATTCCTCCAAAATCACATATCATGGAATTCAATCGTTCTTCAATACGTACCGATCTGATGATCCCGCTCCTTGTAGCAGGGATCCTATTCACAGGTTGTTCAAACGATGAACCGGAAGGGGCGGTAGGCACCGATCGGATGGAGCAAGGCACGATCGGCGCAGATGGCAGACCAGTAGAGGATGACGGTACAGGTGATCGCACCCGTTCCGCCGATGCTGCGAATGCGGCCCACGATCCAGAAAGGGGGGCTGAAGGAAGCGGCGTGGATCGGGAGACCACGGCCAAGATCGAGGCAGCGCGCGTGGAAAAGAAGCGCAACTCCGATGAATTGAACGGATTGCGTTCACAGTTGATGGCCGAATTGGAACAAGTTCGTGCACGCTTGAATGATGGGGCGACACCGGCCGAAGAACGTTCCACGGATCAGGCACGCGCAGCGACACTGGCCCAAGGGCTTGAACGGCTCGATAGGGCATTGGAAGAGATCGAAGCCACTGCGGATGCCACCTGGAGTGATATAAAGGATAAGTCCAACAAGGAAGTGGAAGAATTGCGCGCCTGGATGAAAGAGAACGATGTGAAGCCCAGATCTTGATCCAAAAACCATTTCAATGAAAAAGCCCCGGAACCCGGGGCTTTTTCTCATCAAAGGCTCACGTAGCTTTTTCGGGAAGGTCTGCGCTTGAATTTATAGCTCACTTCCACGTTCACGAAACTGAATGAATCAAGCAGGCCGGGATTTCCACGGCGGCTGGTTATGATGCTTTCGGTACCATCGGTGCCCCATCCAGTGGGATCGCTGATGTAGCGCGCCAGTTCCTGTTTGGTTGGATCGCCAGCGTACGTTGCATCGATCTCGGCATACGTCGCGTACCGATCGCTCACGTCATCGAGCAGATCGGTGGTGAACATCATATAGCAATATTCCATGCCCACGCTCAGTTGTTTGGTGAACATGTAGCGAATGCCGAAACCCATGGGTACCGCCACGTGCCATGGAGAGACCTTCGAGCGGTGCGCTTCCTCATTGCCTGGATCGAAGCCGGCCTCGGTACGCCACGAATACAGATCGGTCTCGTAAGTACCGTCGCGTTCGATAACATTCGCATCCGGCGTTCCACGTGGAGCATCGCGCACTGTTCCATCGGACCACATGTAATAGCGGTTCTCCAGGGCGATATCACCATTGAAAAGATCGGCCTTCGGGCGGCCATGGTAGATCCCCAGGCCCACATGGAACGTCATGAAGAACTTCTGCTGGAACAACGGTTGGAACGGCTGGCGGTAGGCGTTCAGAACGAGGTGGCCGCTCGCGCCGATCAGATCGGTGCGGAAGCTGAGACCACGTCCATAGTTCTTCAGTTCCGATACATCCTTGCCGTTTATCATGCTACGTTCATCATAACCGATGCGGAACCAACTGAGGCGCGCTTCGGTGGTGAGCGAGCGGGTCACATACCGTTTCGGGTTATTGAGGAAATCACGGAAAGTGAGCGTAAGACCTGGCCGCGTGCCATTCCATTGGATGGGGCCGTCTATGTTGCCCAGGTCGCCATAGTAATGCGTTACCCCGGACATTACGCCGATCTCAAGGTTCCGCTGCGCGAAAAGGGGGATGAACCCGGAAAAGCAAAGGGCCAGAGCAATGATCCGCGACATGTGGATGGAATAATTACATCGAAGTTACACTGAAGTAGACGTAAATGTTCCGATCGGTTGCCCAAGTTCTCAACGTTCCCCGAAGATCGCCGTCCCGATCCGCACCATGGTGCTTCCTTCCGCGATCGCAATATCCGCGTCGCCGCTCATTCCCATGCTCAATTCCCGCATTTCCAAGGCGGGATATTGCGATCGGAGCCGATCGAAAAGGCGTTTCAATCCACGAAATTCCGATCGCACCCGATCCCGATCCGCAGTATTGGTGGCCATGCCCATCAATCCGCACACTTCGATATTGGCCATTCTCTTTGGATCGAACCCTTTCAGGAATGGATAGATCTCGTCTTCTGAAAAGCCGTGCTTGGTTTCCTCCGAAGCGATATGTACCTGAAGGAGCACAGGCAGCGATCGGCCCAGCGCTGCGGCACGTTTGTTCAATTCCAGCAAGATCCTTTCACCATCCACCGTATGTACCAAGCCGGCTGCAGGAGCGATGTATTTCACCTTGTTGGACTGGATATGGCCGATGAAATGCCAGTTGATGTCCGCAGGAAGCAGCGGATGCTTGTCCCGTAATTCCTGTGGATAGTTCTCACCAAAGTCGCGATGCCCGAGATCGTACAACGCCTTGATCTCGTCCACCGTGCGTTTTTTGCTCACGGCGATCAATTTCACATGCGGTGGGAGTGAAGCGCGCACCCTGGCATAACGCTCCGCCAACAGATCCAGATCGGGCCGATCAGACATCCTCCAGCGAATACACGGTGATCCCGCTTCGCAATTTAGGCTCGATGTAGGTGCTTTTCGGCGACATGATCCCTCCGGTGTCGGCCACAGCTCGCATTTCGGTGAAGCTCACCGGGTGCAGGTGGAATGCTGCGGCCGCGCTGCCATCGTCGACCAGTTTCTCCAATTCCACGGTCCCACAAATGCCCGGTACGAAAGAGATCCGCCGATCGGACCGCAGATCGGTGATGCCCAGGATCGGTGCGAGGATCATGCTGTTCAGCCGGGCGGCATCAAGCCTTTCCACTGGAGCTGCATCCTTGGAAAGATCCGGCAATTTCAATGAATGCCAGCCTGCCGAAGTGCGGATCGATATGATCCCTGGCGCCGATCGCGCCGATCGCACAGGAGCAAGATCTCCGATCGCGGAAAGCTTTTCCAGGAACTCGGCCGGAGTGAGTTGGCCAAGTGACGAAACGACGCGATCGAAATTGTAGATGAAAAGTTGGTCGTGCGGTACGATGTACGCCAGGCACCACGCAGCCGGATCCACATCGGTGCAGCATTGTTCTTCTGCGAGACGGGCGCTCGAGGCCATGCGGTGATGGCCATCAGCGATGTAGAGTGAAGGGATCTCAGCGAATTTTCGCTGCAGCGTTGTGCGCAGATCCATATCATCGCTCACCCACAAGCGGTGCTGTATGCCATCGTTGGTGATGAATTCGTAGCACGGCGGTCCGCTGCGCAACGGATCGAGCAACGCAGGCCAGTCGGTGCCGGGCGGGGTGGCGAGCAGCACAGGTTCCGCATTGATGCCCGTGGCGTGGAGATATTCAGTGAACAATTGCTCACGCACGGTTAGGGTCTGCTCGTGGACCTTGATCGTGCCCTTCAAATAATCCATTACGCTTACACCCGTGATCAGGCCACGCGAAACATTACCATGTGCGTGCTGTTCATACAGGTAGATGGAAGGCCGCTCATCGCGCAGCATGATCCCCTGTTCGCAGAACCGGCGGAAGGCGTTCCGGATCAGTTTGTACCGGCTTTCGCGTTGCGATCCTCCGGCATCGGTGTTCTCCTGCGGATGGATCACGTGCAGGAAACTGTATGGATCGCGGCGAAGCTTCTCGGCGAGTTCCTCAGGGGTATAGGTCACGTAGGATCGCGATCCCACAAATGCGGCCTTGTCCGGCACCGGGCGCCAGGCACGGAACGGACGAAGCGAGATCATCGATCGATATCCGCAGTGGAATGCCAGGAGATGATCTGCTCGGCGAGTTCGTCGCCCACGCGATCCTGCGCTTCGATCGTGGCGCCACCGATATGCGGACTGAGGCTGATCTGATCGGTGGCCAGAAGATCTTCTCGTGGAGTTGGTTCGTTGGTGAACACATCGAGCGCTGCGCCGCGCACTTTTCCACTGTTGATCGCAGCGATGAGCGCATCCTCGTCCACCACGCCACCGCGCGCGGTGTTCACGATCACAACGCCTTTCTTCATCTGCGCGAATTCGGCTTCACCAATGATCGGTCTTCCATCCTTCGGGGCCGGGATGTGGATCGTGATCGCGTCGGAAAGTGCCAGCAGTTGCTGCATATCCACCAACCGCACAGGAACACGCACGTTCATGCCGCCCACTTCCACACCGATCGCTTCGATGGATGAACTCCGATCCACGTAGATCACTTTCATGCCGCAACCGAGCGCATAGCTCGCGGTGCAGCGGCCGATGCGGCCAAAACCGATCACGCCGAGCGTTTTTCCGCGCAATTCCGTTCCCTTCTCGTATTCCTTCTTCATCTCCTTGAAGGCAGTGGCACCTTCCTTCGGCATGCGGCGATTCGCCTTGTGCAGGTTGCGCATGAGGGTGAAGAGGTGCGCGATCACCAATTCGGCTACGCTGGTGGTCGAGGCAGCCGGTGTGTTGATAACCCCGATGCCTTTTTCCTTCGCGTACGCCACATCGATGTTATCGAGGCCAACGCCACCGCGGCCGATCAGTTTCAACGTTGGGCAGGCGTCGATCAGGTCCTTGCGAACCTTGGTGGCGCTGCGCACGAGCAGCACATCCACCTTTTCCTGCTGGATGAAATGGGCGAGCTGATCCTGCGGAATATGATCGGTGGTGATGTTGAAACCCTGCTCCTTCAGGCTTTCGCGGGCCTGGGCCGAGATCCCATCGTTGGCGTGTACACGTATTTTCATCCGTTCTTCTTCGAGAATTCCTCCATTACTTCCACAAGTGCCTGCACGCTTTCGATCGGCAAAGCATTGTACATGCTCGCCCTGTACCCGCCAACGCTGCGATGTCCGCGGATCCCGCTGATGGAAGCTTCCTTCCAAAGCGCATCGAACTGCGGTTCCAATGCTGGATCGTTCAGCACGAAGGTCACGTTCATCACCGATCGGTCCTCAACGGCAGTTGTTCCCTTGAAGAGTGGCAACCGGTCGATCGCATCGTAAAGCAGCTTCGCTTTCGCGTTGTTCAACTTCTCGATCTCCTTCACGCCGCCTTTCCTCTGGATCCATTCCAGGGTCAACATGCTCACATACACCGCGAATACAGGCGGTGTGTTGTACATGCTTCCCTTGTCGGCATGGTTCTTCAGATCGAGCATCGGGCTCAATTTCCGCCCGGTCTTCCCGAGCGCATTGGGATCCATCAGATACACCGTGGCACCGGCCGGGCCGAGGTTCTTCTGCGCACCGGCGTAGATCAGTGCGAAATCGGCCACATTCACCGGACGGCTGAAGATGTCGCTGCTCATATCGCAGATCAACGGCACCGGGCTCTTCGGGAATTGCTTGTACTGCGTTCCGAAGATCGTGTTGTTGCTGGTGAAGTGGAAATAATCCGCATCCGCAGGGATATCGAATCCTTTGGGGATGTAGTTGAAGTTCTTGTCCTCGCTGCTGGCCACCACGATCGTTTCGCCCACGAGACGGCTTTCCTTGATCGCGCGTGACGCCCATTCACCCGTATTGGCGTAGGCCGACTTCCCGCCCGCACGCAAATAGTTCAGTGGCACCATATGGAAGCCAAGGCTCGCGCCACCGCCGAGGAAGACCACCTGGTAGCGATCGGGGGCGCCGAGCGTTTCCTTCACCAATTGCTGTGCGCGCGACATCACCGCTTCGAACGGCTTGCTTCGGTGGCTGATCTCAAGGATGCTGAGCCCGCTTCCTTCGAAATCGAGCACCGCTTCGGCGGCCTTCTCAAATACTTCCTGCGGAAGGATGCATGGACCTGCACTGTAATTATGGACCTTCTTCTTCGTGAGCGTTGTCATACTACCGACTCCTTTGTGATCGGCAAAGGTAGGCTTGCCACGATCGGCCCGGAAGCTATTCAACGTAGTTATTCAACGAAGTCTGTGGATCGCGATTCAAGGCTTCGGTGCGGGCGGCGGCGCATTGAAAGGCCTGTCCGATCGGTTGCGATCGCGCGCATCGATGTCCCGCTGGAATTCCCAATGATCTTTTTTCCACACATAAGCATCGTAGCTCATGTCCGGCCCGTAGAATGCGAACTGGCCTTCCAGATCGGGGCGCGAAGGAGAGAGGTGGTCCATTACGATGCCCTCGTAGTTCGGGTCGTAGCGCAGCGCCATGCTGGAATGGATCGAAAAGTTGAAGACCTTCCTGTTCCGTTTCAGCTTTCCGCTGCCGAAGATCGGGGCGCCAAAACGCGGCGTTCCGCCTTTGAAGTGAAGCACATCGATCACCTTTTGTGTTTCAACCCTGTCGTGACCTTTCCAACCGAGTAGCGTGTAGTAGTTCTTTCCGCCTTTCTTCACAGGAACGACTTCGTAATACAACGCTCCATACCACTGATCGATAGAAAGTTCCGGAGTTTCAGGTGAAGTGATGGTGGAAGTTGCATCCTTCAATTCATGGATACTGCTTTTTCCGTTCTTCGAATAAAGCAAAAGACCTTCGTAACGATGAGTTCCGTTCTCACGCGGAAGGTTCCAGGTAATTAAACGAAAGCTTTTATCAGGAGCGTCCACTTTGCTGATCTTCAATCCATCAAGCGGAACGGCCGGACTGTTCGCTTTGGTGATCAATTCCTTTAGATCCGCTTTCAGGATAAGGTTGAGACTATCACGTTCCAGATCGGTGGAAGCGGTAGCGATCGCGGCGAGTGAGGCGTTCGCTTTTTCGATCATTGGGTCTACGGGCTGGGAAATACCAGCCAGGCTGAAGACGGTGAACGCGAAGAGCGAAAAGATCCGCATGTGGATCGAACGTTGAACTTCCCTCGAAAGTACCTGTAAAAGCGCTCCGATCGGCTGGATCAAAGGTGCATGAATTCCTTCTTCGCCATCAGCTGCTCCTTGGTCTCGCGGTGGTCGGGATCGTCCACACAGCAATCTACCGGACATACAGCGGCGCATTGCGGTTCATCATGGAAACCAGTGCATTCCGTGCACTTGTCCGGGATGATGAAGTAGATGTCCATCGCCTTTGGCGCATACGCTTCATCGGCATTCAACACCGATCCCATCGGCGTTACCTGCGGGCCATGGAGAGACGTTCCATCCGAAAGGCGCCACTCAACGCCGCCTTCGTAGATGGCGTTGTTCGGACATTCCGGTTCGCATGCACCACAATTGATGCATTCGTCTGTGATCATGATCGCCATGGAGGTACGGGCTACTTTTGTGCTTTGTTCCCGGGCAGGGAGCATGTTCTTACGGGCTGCAAAGATAGCCGATCAAAAAGTAGCAATGGAAGAGGTATCTCGATCGATCGATCTGGTCCAGCGCATTCCAGCGTTGGCGCAACTGGGTTCGATCATGGGTGTGTTGGGTGGGTCGGAGGAATGGCCGGGCCACACGAGTGGGACAACGAAGGAAGAATACGATCTGCTCGATGCCGCGATCAAGCGAGCTTCACAGTTCAACGGTTGGGCCACGGAAGAGAATGTGCGCCACGCGTTCAAAGTTTGGGGCCAGACTTTGGATCGCGATCGGATCAAGGATTGGGGGGATCGGTATCCGTCGCTCGGATCTGATCGCGCTGTGAGAACGATCGGATTAGTTCTTGCCGGAAATATTCCGCTCGTTGGCCTGCACGATGTGATCTGCGTCTGGCTTTCAGGACACTCGGCGGCGGTGAAATGTTCTTCGCAGGAACCGGAACTGATCCCCGCATTGATCCGGCTTTTGAATGAACTGGTGCCGGGAACTTCCGATCAGATCAAGATCACCCACGGAAAGCTGGGCCATGTGGATGCGGTGATCGCGACCGGTAGCAACAACACGGCGCGCTATTTCGAACATTATTTCGGGCATCTCCCACGGATCATTCGCAAGAGCCGCGTTAGCGTGGCTGTCCTGGATGGATCGGAAACAAAAGCGGAGATCGAAGCACTCGGTGAGGATGTGTTCCGGTATTTCGGGCTGGGCTGCCGCAATGTATCCAAGCTGTTCGTTCCGGAGGACTTCAACCTCGATCGGATCTTTGAGGGGCTTTATTCACATAATGCTGTGATCCAGCATAACAAGTACGCCAATAATTACGATTACACCCGTGCTCTTTGGCTTTTGGATCAAGTGCCTTTTCTCGAAAATGGTTTCATGTTGCTGAAGGAAGATCGGGCGCTCGCAAGTCCGGTGAGTGCCCTTTTTTACGAACGCTACACCGATCGTTCCGCTCTGGCAGGAAGGCTGGAGCAGGAGGAGGGTTCGATCCAGTGCACCGTTGGCCACGGATATACTCCGTTCGGTATGGCGCAGATGCCTTCACTCACCGATTACGCCGATGGAGTTGATACGATGGAATTCCTGATCAGCCTGGATCACTCGCCCTCACAGAACTCGTAGGCGCCGAGATCGGGAAATCCTTCGCAACGATCCCTTCCTTCAATGTCCTGGATCGCATCGATATTGCCTGGGTATGGTATCGCTTTGTTGCGTGCATAAGCGCCAGAATCGAGATCGAGATCCCTATTCTCAACACTGATGAAACCGGGCTCCTGGTTGCGGTAGATCCTTTCCTGGACAGGGAAGAATTGCGTGTCGTTCGTAGCTTGATCGGTCTTGAAGAGGAATCGATCGAAGGTGAATTGCTGCATTTCCGGTGATGCGATCTCCAACTGGAATTCGTTCCCGTTGTTGCCGTAGATGATCCCGTTCACGAATTCGCTGCTTTCGATTAGCCGCGTTTCACCGTTGAACGAATTGGTCATGATGAACGAAGGTTCCTGGCGCACTTCGTAATTCCAGTAGTTCGCGATGGTGGTATGGTTGAAGAAATAACTGCCGGCGCCGGTAAGTGCCATCGCGTATTGGCCGCAATCGCCGATCAACAAATTGTTGCTTTCGATCCTGAAGTTGCGGCTCAAGATCCCAGCTGCGCTGCAGTTCCTGATCTTCACATTATTGAGGATCAATTTATTCTCACTCAAGGGCCAGCCCGCAACACTGAAAGGATCGGATTCAGCCTGTATGCCGATCAATGCATTCTTGATCACCACATTGGTGAACTCGTTGTTCGCACCATTGGCACCTTCGTTCACCCAGATCCGATCCCACTGGCCGGGAAGTTCCGCGTAAGCAGGTTCAAGACGATCGCTCTGGAAAGTGATCGGTTGATCGAGCGTACCAATCGCTTCGATCCTTCCATGGCGATAAACCCAAAGTCCGCCGCCGCCATGGAAGTGAATACGAGCGCCTGGATCGATGCGCAACGAGTTGCAGGAATCCACGACTTGGTAACCAAAGACCACATGAGGCTTATCACTTTCCCATATTATCAATTCACCGCAGATCTGGTTGCCGTTCTCATCAAAACCACCGGCCGCGTAGCCGAAAGGAGGAAGTCCTTGGATCTGTTGATCCGGTACATGGTAATACGCATCCTGGCCCCAGGCCTGTAGAAGCACTTGTTGTTCCTTCCCATTGGTACTGAACAGGATGTGATCTTCGATCACCAACGGATTCGTCGCATTGTTCTGATCGAGCGTGGCCTCCACGAATATGAAGACGCTATCGCCACCCAGGATCTCGACATCGGAAAAAGCGATGCCGGCAATACCATCAACGTTGATCCGAAAAGGGGAGGGCTGCCCACCGGCAAGCACGATCTGAACGCGAACCGCACGGTTCTCTTCATTCCGCGCCACGAAGCGCTTGATCACCGATCCGGGCGATTGCGTGAACACCGTATCGAACAGGATACTGTCCTTGCTGAAGCTGAGGCTTACGGGATCTTCGGTAAAAAGCTCCTCCTTCCGGCAGCCGGAGAGCGCGATCAGCAGTGCGCTGAACAGGACGAATGTGAACTGGAGTTTCAAGGGCTGCAAAGATGGCCGATCAGGTTGAAGTACGGATCTGCGGATGGATCATTGCGCACCGATGGTTGAATGAAAAGAAAAAGCCCCGGAAGTTCCGGGGCTGGAAATTTCGCTTCGTTCGGCCGATCACTCGCCTTTCGGCGCTTCTGGCTTGTTGGTGTGGCGTGCGTAACGCTTCTTGAACTTGTCCACACGGCCGGCGGTATCGATCAGCATCATCTTTCCGGTGTAGAACGGATGTGAGGTGTAGCTGATATCGAGCTTGATCAGGGGATACTCATTGCCATCTTCCCACTGGATGGTATCCTTGGTATTGGCGCAGCTACGGCCCATGAACGTGTGATCGTTGGACATGTCCTTGAAGATCACCATGCGGTAGTTCGTGGGATGGATATCCTTTTTCATCTCAATTTCCGTTGGGGCGGCAAAGGTAAGCAGCAGGATCGGAACTACAAATTCAAAGCGAGTGGCGAGTTTGCAAGTACCAATCCTTCGACTCCGCCCAGGATGATTTCAGCCTTCAACCTTCAACCTCCAACCTCCAACCTTCAACCTTCAACCTTCAACCTTCAACCTCCAACCTTCAACGGTATTTGTCCTCCTTGCCCTGTCCTTCGCGGATCATTTCGAGGGCCTGCGCGATGCGTCGTTTGCGCGTTTCCTCCTGCCTGGCATCGGTGACCCATTCCACGTATTCCTTCTTATGGCTGTAGTTGAATTTCTCCCAATGGGCCCAGGCCTGATCGTCCTTCTTCAGAACGTTCTCGAGTTCGGGCGGCACCACCAGGGCCTTGCGCGTTCGTGCTTCGGTGAGTTTCGTTCCGGCCTCGTTCAATTTGATCGCCTGTTTCACCAGGTCCACGAATGCTTTCTCATTGATCTGCTCACCTTCGTGGATCTTATAGGATCGGTTGCCCTTCTCATCCGGTTTTTCCACCGCTTCGAAAAGACCATGGGTGTCCTTCAGGAGGGAACCCTTGTGGAACCACACACCCACGAATTTCTTGAAACCGTGCATGCCGATCATGATCCCCTTGTACTCGAAATGCGGGCTGTTCCACTTCCAGGTCTCTTCGATCTTCTCGTCGGTGGAATGGATGAGCTGGCGTAGCCTGACCAACAGTTTTCGCTGCCATTCAGGCTGCTCGGCGATATATAGATTGATCTGCTCCTGCGCTTGCATGACTATTCAAAAATGGGCACCAAACTTATCATCCGATCGATAGCAATGGGCGATCCTCATGCCCTTTCAAGGATCGTCGCATAGCCCTGGCCAACGCCAACGCACATGGTACACAGGGCAGAACGACCGCCCGTTGCGTGCAATTGAAGTGCCGCCGTTTGCAGCAATCGCGCACCGCTCATGCCGAGCGGGTGGCCAAGTGCGATCGCCCCGCCGTTGGGATTGATCCGTGGATCATCATCAGCAAGACCGAGACTGCGGGTGCAGCTGAGCACTTGTGCGGCGAACGCTTCGTTCAGTTCGATCACGTCCATTTGATCCAGCGTGAGACCTGCGCGTTGCAGCGCAAGTTGAACAGCCTTCACCGGGCCGATCCCCATAACACGCGGTTCCACGCCGACCACGGCGCTGGTTATGATCCGGGCGAGTGGTTTCAAGCCATGCTGGCCGATCGCCTTTTCGCCTGCCACCAGAACCGCTGCGGCGCCATCGTTCAGTCCGCTGGAATTGCCCGCAGTTACGGTTCCACCCTTGCGGAACGCGGGTTTCAGCCCGGCCAGAATTTCCATGGTGGAACCCGGCTTTATGAATTCATCCTGCGCAAAGAGGAATGGATCGCCTTTCTTCTGGGGGATCGGAACGGCCACGATCTCCTTCGCGAAGCGCCCGTTCTCACGCGCAGCAGCTGCCTTCTTCTGGCTCGCAAGCGCGAACCGATCCTGATCCTCGCGGCTTATGGCATTCACTTCCAGAAGGTTCTCAGCGGTCTCGCCCATGGCATCGGTGCCATACTGCTCCTTCATCTTCGGATTGACGAATCGCCAGCCGAAACTGCTGTCGTAAAGCTGCATATCGCGGCCATAGGGCGTGCTTGTCTTGCTCATCACCCAGGGACCACGCGTCATATGCTCAACACCGCCTGCAATGAACAGATCGCCCTGATCCGCGGCGATCGCCCGGGCGGCGCCAACAACAGCGCTCATGCCGGAAGCGCAAAGCCGGTTCACCGTTTCACCCGGCACGTTCACCGGCATACCCGCGAGCAATAGCGCCATGCGCGCCACGTTGCGATTGTCCTCGCCAGCCTGGTTGGCACAACCCAAGATCACGTCATCAATGGCTGCCGGATCGAGTTGCGGGTGTCGATCGAGCAATGCTTTTATCACATGTGCTGCCAGATCATCGGCACGCACTGGGGCCAGACTGCCGGTGAAATTACCGATCGGTGTTCGGATCGCATCAACTATGTATGCTGCCTTCATTTCTTCTCTTCTTCGGGGAACCAGGGCTTTCCGGTGCGAAAAACAGTTCCTTTGAACAACGCCACGATCCGTTCGCTCTGATCGGTGATCGATATATGGTAGATGCCGATCCGGTTGGAAAGGTTCTTTTCCTCCGAACGTGCAGTGAGCCGATCGCCTTTCCTCACCGGACGTGTATGGCTGATCGATGTTTCAATTGAAACGCTCTGGATACCATGGCTATTCGATGCGAATGCGAGACAACTATCCGCCAGCGAATAGGCGATCCCGCCATGCGCGATCTCGAAACCGTTCAGCATCTCATTGGTCACTGTCAAAGTGAGAACACATTCTCCCGGAGCAATGTGCTCCCGTTCGATGCCGAGCCATTTGCTGAACGGATCGTTGTCGTACATGCGCGCTACAACACGTTCGGCAAGTTCCTGCGGATCCATCTACGCCGTAAAGGTATCCTCGCCGATCGGGAATAATTCCGGATCCGGTCGTTGGATCGCTCCTTCATGCTGAAGCAGCCAGCGTTTCCGATCCAAACCTCCGATGTAGCCGGTGAGTTTTCCATTGGAAGCGATCACGCGGTGACAAGGAACGATGATCGGGATCGGATTCGATCCGCAGGCCGAACCGATCGCGCGGGCGAAGGAATTGCCGCCGAATTCCTCCGCGATCTTTCCGTATGTAAGGGTCGATCCGATCGGGATCGATGAAAGCACCGACCATACCTTCAGTTGAAGATCTGTTCCTTTTAGATCCAATGGAAGATCGAATTCCTTCAACCTGCCTGAGAAATAAGCTTCGAGCTGGCGCGCTGCTTCGTGATGCAAAGGCGAACCCGATCCGCCGGATGGCGGCCCAGTGAATTGAAGAGCGTTGATCCGCTCATGGTCACCGTGCAGCCAGATGCTGCCGATCGGCGAATGAAGTGTGATGTGATACGGCCCCAATGGATCTCGATCTCGGTGCAAAGTTGATCATGTTCCTATCCGCCGGAGATCGGTCCATAATTTCGCCGCATGCAGCGAGCGCGGGCGGTGGCCATCTTCCTGATCACGACCCTGCTGCTGATCCTGCCCGCGCTGATCCTGATCTACCAGCAGGAGAAATTCCCGCTGCATGCCTGGCTGAACCAGCACCATACTCCAGGCGCGGATGTCTTCTTCAGTTGGGCCACGCATCTCGCCGATGGCTGGGTTCCGGTGATCGTTTCGATCGCGCTGCTGCTTTTCAAGGATCTTCGATCATTTCTGATGATGGGTTTGAGCACGGGCATCAGTGCGCTGATCGTACAATTCCTGAAGCGAATGATCTTCGATTCATGGGACCGGCCTTTCATGCACAAGGACGAGTTGGGTGAAATGGGGTGGGTGATCGGGATCGAAATGAACCATCACTTCAGTTTTCCCAGCGGACATGCAACTTGTGCGTTCAGCATGTGCCTTGCGCTGGTGGTGATCGCCGGAAGAACGCGGTGGTCGATCCCGCTGGCCCTGCTGGCAGCGTTGCTTGCTTTCAGCCGCGTATATCTCTCGCAGCATTTCATGGAGGATATCGCAGCCGGCTCGTTGATCGGAACGGCGACCGCAAGCATTTTTTATCTGCTTCTCTATAAAGGTCCGCGCGCGACGGATCAACGCTTCGATCGGAGACCGTTCCGCAGGAAGGCCCGTCAATCCGCGTAACTGATCCGGTAGATCATGTCCGCATCATCGTCGCTCACGAGCAGCGAGCCATCGGGCATTTCCAGCACATCCACCGGTCTTCCGGTCGCTTTCGCTCCTTTCAACCATCCTTCGGCGAACACCTCGCTCTTCACCGATCCATCTTCCTGCGGAAAAGCCACGATCACCTGGTAGCCGATCGGTGTGCTACGATTCCAGCTACCGTGCTGTGCGATGAAGATCGCATTCCGGTACTTCTCAGGGAACTGGCCCCCGCGGTAGAAACGCATGCCGAGCGGAGCCGTGTGAGCGCCCATTTCCAGCACCGGTGGAACGAATTCGGAACAGGCGCGCTCCTTGCCGAATTCCGGATCGGGAATTTCACGGCCATGGCAGAAGGGAAATCCGAAATGCGATCCCGGGCGATCGAGCCGGTTGAGTTCGCACGGCGGAAGATCATCGCCCAGCCAATCGCGGCCATTCTCGGTGAACCAGAGCACATCGGTTTCCGGGTGCCAGTCAAAGCCGACCGTGTTGCGCACTCCATGCGCAACGATCTGCCGATCGGAACCATCGGGCCTCACTTTGGTTATCGTTGAGAAGATCTCATCATCTGACTTGCAGATGTTGCATGGCGCACCGACCGGAACATACAAGTATCCATCCGGGCCGAAAGCGATGAACTTCCAGCCGTGATGTGTTTCAGAAGGATAGCCTTGGATCACGGTCTCGGGTTTCGGAGGATCGGAGAGATGATCTTCGATAGCGCGCAGGCGAACGATACGATCCACCGCGCTCACATAAAGATCGCCATCGCGGAAAGCCACGCCGGCGGGCATGTTCAGGTCGCGCGCGATCACTTTCTTCTCATCGATCCGGCCATCGTTATCGGTATCGCGCAACGCATGCACGATCCCCGCCGATCGCGATCCAACGAACAAGGTGCCTTTATCGCCCCAGCACATCGCGCGTGCGTTCTTCACCTCATCGGCATAGATCGAGATCGTGAATCCTTCGGGTAGAATGATATCGGATAATTCTGGTGAACCACCGGGTACGCTTGGCACGCAGACCGATCCGTTCAGAACGATCCAGATCCCGATAGCAGCGAAATTCTTCAGCATCAGATCCAATTTTGAGATGATCATTTGTTGCGCTCCAACGAGGGCACGATCAGGACCGGCACACGGCTGTCTCGAAGCACTTGTTCGCTCACGCTGCCCACGAACGCCTTGAAAAGACCGGTCTTTCCATGTGAACCCATGATGATCATGTCCGCACCGAGCCTTTCGATCTCTTCGAGCAGGGTCTCGGTGGTGGAGCCTTGTATGAGCAGGCCATCGCATTCCAGACCGGACATTTTCACCTGCTGGGCGAGTTGCTGGATCGCCGTGTGCTCTTCGCGCAATACTTCGGCCCGTTGCTCGCGCACGTAACGTGGTCCCGTATCGAAACCAACGAAATCCGGATCGGGCGCGGCCACATGCACCATCCAAAGCTTCGCGCCGGTACCGCGCGCAACTGTGGAGGCGATACCGATCACACGATCGGTCTCTGCGGAAAAGTCGATCGCTACAAGTATATTCTTCATGCTATGATCAATAACCGCCAAGATAATCCAGCCCGGCACCCGATGATCAGATCATGGC
>JAEYYE010000022.1 GCA_023430945.1 Bacteroidota bacterium | reverse complement strand
TTTCCACGGTATAGCTGAGCGCATCGCCCGTGGGGTGCCACGCCAGGATAGGGAAGCTCGTATCGATGATCCGTTCGAGCTTCTTCTCGCCTTTGATGATCTTGCGCGTTTTTCCCGTGGCGATCTCGTGCACCCAGACCTTGTACTGCCCGAGCTCGTTGGTGACCCACGCATAATAGCGGCCGTCCGGACTTTGTTTGAATTCACTGTAGATCCGCCGCTTCTTCGTCTTGATCGGGAATTCCTCCAGCGATGCTTCCTGCCGCGTGCGATCCTCATCCGCGAAGCGCCCTTTGTAGTAGGCGAAACATTCCTCGGTCAATGTGCGCAGCGAAACCCCCAGCACGAACAGGAAACCGCTCTCCACATTGCGGCTCACGCGTGTCATGTAAAGGATATTGGGGATCACGCCTGGCCCGTACACATCGGCCACATATTTCCAGATCGCATGGCCGGCCAGCCGCGGATCATCGCCCTGCAACCGGTTCAACTTGCGGAACCGATCGCTCATCACGCCATCGCGGATCCGGTTGTTCAGTTCCGCATCCCACGGCACGGAATGGTAGCTGATGATGCCATCGATGTACCAGTTCGGGAGACTCATGAAGGTTGAACTGCGCACCATGTCCCGCCAATTGCCACCGAACATCATCTGATCGATGATCACATGCGCGATCCCCGATCGGATCTGCCTGTCGAGCAATGTGTGATCGCCTTCGAAGTAGACGAAGATCTTGGTGCCCACGATGCGCGTTGCGCCACCGATGTTATTATCGCCGCTCATGCTCGCCAGGCCGATGTTGCTCTGGCGGAAATCGGTGAGCGAATTGTAGACGATGAACTGGAGGCGTTCATCGAGCGCGAAATCGAAGGCCGTTTCGAGTTCTTTCAGGTGGCGCGTGGCGGCCTGTGCCGTGTACTTCGCAAGATCCTGCCCTTCCTTGTAGAAGTACACTTCCATCTCCTCGAAGCGATACTGCTGCCAGAGGAATTCCTGGTACTGCACGCGGTTCTTGCCGTACTCCTGCTGTGACCCGGAATAGAATTGCGCCGGTGCGCAAAGGGAGAGCAACAAGATGCCCAACAGGCCGGTGATCGCCTTCAATGGAGGTCTCGATCGTGAAAACACTGGTTGAAGTTAGCTACTTTCGGGGGAGTCCCATTCTTATCGGAGTACGAATTTCGGGCTTTTCCTGCATGATACAGATCACCAGTTTCACCTTCAATCCCTTCCAGGAGAACACGTATGTGCTGCACAGCGATGGCAAGGCCATTCTCATCGATCCGGGTTGTTCCGATCGCGATGAGGAGCAGGAGCTTGAAGCGTTCCTGAACGATAACGCACTTGTTCCGATCCGTCTTGTGCTCACCCACGCACATATCGATCACATTCTTGGCAACGCATGGGTCCATCGCCAATATGGGTTGAAGCCTGAATTGCATGCCGCCGATGTGCCGATCCTGGAGAATGGGCCGCGCGTAGCAGCGATGTATGGTATTCCCTACGAGCCTTCGCCAGAGCATGGCCGCTTGATCACAAAGGGCGAAAAGATCAAGCTGGGTGAAGATGAATTGGAAGTGCTCTTCGTGCCGGGCCATTCGCCCGGACATATCGCCTTGTTCAGCAAGGATCAGCGCTTCGTGATCGCTGGCGACGTGCTCTTTCGCGGAAGCATCGGCCGCACCGATCTGCCAGGCGGGAACATGGAAACGCTGCTCAACAGCATCCGATCGGAATTGTTCACCCTTGGCGATGATGTGAAAGTGTATTGTGGCCACGGGCCGGAAACCACGATCGGTATCGAAAAGCGCTCGAATCCGTTCCTACGCTGATCGGATCGATCTACATTCTGAATTCTCAATTCCTTCAGGCTAAGGATGATGCCCCGCAGGTTTATACCTTTTGCTTTTCTTCTCTCCCGGCTGGCGAACCACCGGCGGACATTTGAACCCTTTCGGCGCACGCAGCCAGAGGAAACGCACGCTGAAGATCAGCGGCCGATACGTACTGCTGAACCAGTCCAACTCACCCCATCTTCCGCCATCCTCGGGAACAATACTGAAGACAGGTGTTTCCACCGAAGGAATGAGGAGCAAACTTCCAGTGACCTTGAAACCCACGCCAAGCTTGAAATGCAGTTGTCCGATCAGATCGGGAGGAAACGTGTGCTGGTTCAACAAGGGAAGTGCCGTGTGCGCGTAGTCGCTTCCGATCCGGTAGTCGGCGTTGGCGCCGAGCGTGAGCTGCAGGAACGTGTAGTCGCGGATCTGGATGAACTTGTTCGCGTTCAGATGCAGCGTGAGATAGCGTTCCGCAAATTCCCCTTCACTGGGAAGCGTATCGATCAGTTCGCCGCGGCGCAAGATCCCAAGCGAAGTTTCGCTTCCGCGGAAATTCTTGTAGGCCAGGCCGACATCCCAATAATCCAGGATCACCGGGTCACGCGTCGCGTGGAACCAACCAGCTTCGAGATAAAGCCCGATTTTTCCGCTGGGATCGTACGTTGCCACGTAAGTCGTGTCCTCATTGCGGAACATTTCCTCATTCTCTTCGGAAGCACGCGGAAGCAGGTACGTGATCCCGGGGGCGAAGTAGAAACCGCCACGACGCACCTTTCCTTCACCCGGGATCAGCTCCGGCCGTTTTCGATCCATGAGTCCCTGGGCGTGGATCTCCGGGGCCATCAACAGAAGCAGAAGAAGCAATTGGATCGGGCGTGACATCGAGACGAAATAAGCAATGGATATGGGCCGGCACCGCATGGACCTGGATCGATCGTGAACCAGCCAATGTGGATCACACTTGGAATAACTGCCGAAAGGAACGCAAATTGCATGCCCGTGACTGCCGTTGCTCCTGTGGGCGTGGAAGTTCCAATTGATCCAGCGGCCATTACAGTGAGATCCGATCGATGGTTCCGGCTCCTGATCGCGCTGCTGTGCCTTGGCACGGCCGCGCCGATCGCTGCCCAGGAGGAAAAAGCGGACACTTCTGAAACGATCTACGAGAAGATCGAACGGTTCTCGGAGAAACGCAAGGTCACGCGGTGGATACACAGCGCGATCTTCGTTCCGCCCGATCCGGAGGAGAAACCACCGCCCGCACCAGCACTTCCCGCACGCCGATCCAATCCCTACGCGAAGTTCAAGGGACGGATCGTGCGGCACATCCTGATCGATGTTTCCGATCCATTCGGTTATACGGTGGAGGATACTGCGATGAAAGCGACCAACGGCCTGCAGCGGCTCGGCAACCGGTTGCATGCCCGATCACGTCCGCGGATCATCCGCAACCTGCTGCTCGTACGTCCCTTCGATCCATTGGATCCATTGAAGATCGTTGAATCGGAACGGATCCTGCGTACTTCGCCTGCAGTGAACGATGCCCGGATCACTGTAAGGCCCGTTGGCTTGACGAAGGATTCCGTGGACCTTGTGGTTCGCGTGCTCGATCGGTGGACGATCGACGTGGGTGCCGATGGCGATCTCACCAAGGCCAACGGCCGCATCACCGAAAGGAACCTGCTGGGTCTCGGCCATGAGCTGGATCAACGTGCCACGGTCCGCCTCGAGGACCAGTTCATTGAATGGCGCGGTCATCACCGCGTGTATAACATCGGTAATTCGTACGTGGGTTCTCTCGCCAGCTATTACATCACCGAACAGCAGGATTTCCTTGGTCTTTCGCTGGACCGGCCTTTCTATTCACCGCTTGCGCGCTGGGCTGGTGGCATCTACATGGCCAAACATTGGATCCGAACCCCGACGGCTTACGAGAATGAAGAACCGATCGCGTTCATGCGCGTGGATCCATTGAACCTGGATACATGGGTCGCACGCAGTTTTCCGCTGGAAAGGAACGGGCCCGAATCCGGCCGGGTGAGCAGCATCGTGGCCGGGAGCAGGATCGCGCTCACCAGGTACGACAGGCGGCCATCGCTCACCGACGACATCAGTGGGATCTATCGCAGGAACACGTTGTTCCTGGTCGGCATCGGCCTCAGCCAGCGGCAGTACTACAAGGAACGCTACCTGTTCCGTTTCGGTCTTACCGAGGATGTTCCCGAAGGATTGCTCATCCGATTCATCACCGGCATGCAAAAACGGGAAGGACTGGCAAACCTGCCTTATGTTGGCGGCGAGCTTGCGCGGGGCCGCAACTACGAAGGTTTCGGCTACCTGAGCTACGAGATCTCCTACGGCACGTTCCTCAACACCGGCAAGATCTTCGATGGTACGTTCCGCGGCGGATTCACGTACTTCAGCCAGCTGGCCACATTGGGCCGCTGGCACGTGCGCCAGTTCGTGCGCTTCAGTTCGGTCATGGGTTTCAACAAACCTACCTATAGCAGCAAGCTTTCGTTGAACGTGCCCGCCATGTACGGGTTCGAGAGCAGCCAGTTGTACGGTTCCCATCGCACCATCCTCAATTTCGAAACGGTGGGTTACGCGCCGTGGGACCTCATCGGTTTCAAGATCGCCCCGGTACTGTTGCTCGGTTTCGGCGTGCTCGATGATGAGAACAAGCCTTTTCTTTCCGGGCGCATACACAGTTCGCTGACTGCCGGGATCCTTGTACGCAATGAACGATTGCTGATGAACACCTTCGAGGTCGCGCTCAGTTTCTATCCCTTCATCCCGGAAGAACAGGGATCGCTCTGGGAGCCTAACGCGTTCACGAACTTCAACCCGGGTACGCGCGACTTCAGTTTCGTAAGTCCGCAGATCGTTGGTTATTATTGATCCACTTCAACATGGAAAAGCTCATCTTGCTCATCGCCGTACTGGCGGCAGGTTGTAACAAGGATGCCGACTGCCCCGATCGGAAAATGCGCGAACAGCACAAGAACGATGTGTGCATCATGATCTACGATCCGGTGTGCGGCTGCGATGGAAAGACCTACGGTAACGAGTGTGAAGCGCGCCGGAATGGCGTACGGGTGGAGCGCAAAGGAGAATGCTGAAAGCGGCCTTCACCGCTTGCCACATCTGCGGCGCTGCTCGTAACTTGAAGTTATCTTCACCGCCGCTGCATGGCCGAACTGAAGTATCGCTTCAATCCTGACACGCTCAACTTCGAGCGCATCCGCCTTTCGGCATGGCAAAGGTCCAAGCGGCTCGCGCTCCTGCTCACACCCGGCCTGTTCGTCGGGCTCGTAGGCATCATTCTCGTTTACCAGTTCGTTGATTCGCCGAAGGAGACCACGCTGCGGCGGGAGAACCAGCAATTGTTGATCCAGTACGAATTGCTCAACAAGCAGCTGAATGAATTGGAGACGGTGCTTTCCGACGTGCGGCGCCGTGATGACAATATCTACCGCGTGATCTTCGAGGCCGATCCATTGCCAGCGACCATGCGCGAAGCGGGATCGGGCGGCGTGAACCGGTACCGTGATGTGGAAGGTTTCGCCAGCAGCGGAATGGTGATCGAGACACGCAAGCGCCTCGATCGGCTTACGCGCCAACTCGTGGTGCAATCAAAGTCGCTGGATGAGGTCGCATCACTTGTTCTTCGCAAACAGGAAATGCTCGCATCGATCCCATCGATCCAGCCGATCCCCAATGAGGACCTCACCATGACGGCCGGTGGTTTCGGCTGGCGGATCCACCCGATCCACAAGATCAACAAGTTCCATGGCGGCATGGATTTCACGGCCAAGCCCGGCACACCGATCTACGCGACAGGCGATGGCAAGGTGACCTTTGCGGATTATGCCACGAACGGCTACGGCATGCATGTGATCATCGATCATGGCTTCGATTACGAAACGCTCTATGCGCACCTGAGCAAGATCGAAGTGAAGAAAGGCCAGAAAGTGAAGCGTGGCGATGTGATAGGCCTTGTGGGCAACTCCGGATTGAGCTCCGGCCCGCACCTGCACTATGAAGTACGAAAGAACGAAGAACAGATCGATCCAGTGAACTTCTTCTTCAACGATCTTTCGCCGGAGGAATATGCGCTGATGCTGGAGATCTCGCGCAATGCGGGACAATCGCTGGATTGATATTTTTGGGATCGATCCATTTTACAATGAATGCCATTCCGGTCGGTCCTTTCTTCACCGGAAGGATCATATTGCTGCTGATCCTGCTTTTCCCTTTTCAGTTGTCTAAGGCCCAATGGCAGGTCGCGGACTCGAGCGGTGCCGTTACGGTATATGGCATGCATCCGTATGGCACGAATGGGTTCATCGGCGTGAGCGATCTTCTCCATGTAAGTACCGATGCCGGCGAGACCTGGACGCAACGCGATCCAACGATCAACACTTTTCCATTGATGGGTTTGTTCCCAGGTGTTCATTTCACGGATGAGCTCAATGGGATATTCGCGGGTGGGCTGGGTTCCATGGATCAATATGCCATCCTGCGAACGACCGATGGTGGATGGACCTGGAGTGAATTATCATATAGCAATAGCGGGGCCTGGCCAAGACAATATCATGATCTTCAATTTCCTACACAGAGCGTAGGCTATGCTGCCGGCACCAATGGCCGCATCATGAAGACAACGGATGCTGGATCGAACTGGACACTCTTGCCTGCGTCTACTGCAGCCACGATCCGATCGGTACATTTCAGTTCAATGGATGTTGGCGTGATCGCAGGGGATGACATTCTCATGAGGACCACAAATGGTGGAAGTACATGGTCTTCCGTTCTCACTGTTACAGGGGAACATCGAATGTCAGGAAGCGGCAATGCCGTGGTAGCCGCAGGCAGTGGTACTGTACATGTTTCCAATGATGCGGGTGTGAACTGGACTTCGGCTACTTCGCCGTCCCTTGATCCAACGGATATACATGTGTTCTCAGACCAGCATTTCGTTGTGATCGATGAGATCCTTGATAAGGCTTTTGTGACATTCAGTGGCGGACAGTTCTGGGAGGAGATCATGCTCCCGGTATCCGATCACCTGCGTTCCGTGTACTTCCGATCGCCGATGAACGGTTGTATCGGTGGCGAACTTTTCACGAACAGGTCCCTGATCCTTTCCACAGGTAATGGGATCGGACAGTTGCTTCCCATTGCGAGTATCGGCGTTTCACAATCCAGCCAATGCGGATCCACCATCGTAACGTTCGAAGCAGTTGGAGTTGCACCTGGGTGGTCCACCCAATGGTTCCGGAACGGCACCCCGATGGGAAGTTCAACCGAGATCGATGTATCGTTCACTACCACGGGTGCTGCAGGGATCGAATTGCATGTGAACAATGGAAGCCAAACACTTGTGCTCAATTGGAACAATACGGTAAATGTGATCCAACCATTCACGGTAGATGCGGGGATCGATCAGGTGTTATGTTGGGGCAACCAGGGCCAGCTTTCAGTTGCTGCACCACCGAATTCCATCATCAATTGGTCACCGGCGTCAGGATTGAATGATCCAACCTCCTCCACACCAAGCATCACTGGACTTACCACGTCGACCACCTACACCGTTACTGTGGCCAATGGGCAATGTTCAAGCATGGATCAAGTCAATGTTAATGTGGTTCCCGAGATCCCCGACGAAAGTTGGATCGACCTGATAAATGGCAGCACGCTCGGCATCTATGATTTTCCCGATCCTTACAATGGATTCATGTCCGCGGGAGGCACCATGCACCGCACATTCGATGGTGGACTGACATGGGAAGCAGTCACTGGACCGAATATCACGAATTATTCAGTAGGCCGCCTCGAAATGATAGATGCGTTCCATGGTTATGCATCCGCAGGGTACACGTTATACAAGACCACGGATGGTTGGAATAGTAATACAGCTGTTGATCTGCCCATCCTCAATAATTCATACGAGCATATTTATACCAAGGGAAGGGACACAGCAATGGTCTGGGTCAGCATGGTCGGAAATCCCGGCAAGCTCCTTCGCACCTTGGATGGAGGGAACTATTGGGAGTTGGTGAACCCCAGCATTGCTGACATCAGAGACATTATTTGGTTGGATGACACAATTCTTCTGGCCGGTGGGGGTACGGGTATCAATGGAGCAAAACTTTACCGTTCGGATGATGCAGGGGCAAGTTGGGATGAGATACTGTTGACCAATGTACATATCGCTCTTGCTGACCTTGAGGCAGCTTCTGATGGCTCCGTTTATGCAGTGAGCGGTACGAATATCTTCAAGTCTACCGACGAAGGGTTCAATTGGGATCTACAGGTAACACATCCCACAAATACATTGACCCAGGGTATCGGGGCAGTCACTTTTCAAGGTCCAGATACAGGATATGCCACCATCGGAGCATTGTATCGCACGGTGAATGGCGGAGCCTGCTGGCAACTGATCCAATCATCGATCCCTGGTCTTGGCTATCGCATAACGAGCAAGGATCATTACACGTTCATTCAGGGTGCTGGGAACTCGGATCTTGTTCTTTATCGGGATGAGCTACCGCCTCCAGGACTGGCATTTACCTTATATGAGGACACGATCTGCTTTGGCAACGATCAGCTGGTGCTCAATAATTCCATCGGCTTTACCGACTATGAATGGCAACTCGATGGAGAATTGGTCTCTACAGATACTCACCTCACATTGTCCGACCTTGCTCCAGGTCCACATACTCTTCAATTGACCGGTATCCTCAATGGCAGCGCCAGTTCCACAACCAGAACATTTCATGTGGATGATTACGATGCTACACCGGTCTTGATCGTTCCCACCACTGATTGTTGGCCGGATGGCATGATATCGATCGCAGCAGTAACGCCCTCCCCAACGTTGGGACATCAATGGTTCACGGTGGGTGGAGGTGGCATCCTCTATCCGGTGGATGCAGGCGGGGATACTCTTGAAGTGACCGCGTCTCCCAGCCCCAATACCTATGTCGTACGCCCGATCAGCCTGCATGGATGTCTCGGCCAGTACTCCGAACCGGTACAACCTCCCGCTATGCCCTGGCTCTATAACGTGACCGGACCGCAGGAAATATGCCTACCCGGTGAGATCACCACACAGTATTCAGTAACTGTTGGCACGAATTCGATGGTGGACGGATTTGAATGGGTTCTCACTCCACCAGATGCCGGAGTACTGGCCCCGAATGGTGCGACATGTTCGATCACCTGGAATGTCGGCGATAGTGGTGCTCTCTTGAAAGTGCGTGCTATGAATGAATGCGGATACAGCCCATATACCACACCTCTTCAGATCGATCGGGATCAACCAGCGATCATCACACAACAACCAACAGACGTCACTGTCGATGTTGGCCAAGCTTTCACATTGACCGTTCAGATAAACGTTCCTCCCTACACCTTCCTGAGCGGATGGTATCATAATGGCGTTTCCCTCGGTACGAACGGATTGAATTTGAACGTTTCGCAAGCCGAACCTTCGGATGCCGGAACCTATTACTGGGGTGCCTGGCAAGGCGACGCATGTGGATGGTTATATTCTGATACGATCACGGTCACAGTTCTCGATCCCACCGATATCAACAGCATTTGGACGGATATCGATCATCCAACGGTCCATCCAAATCCTTTCGATGATCAATTCATCCTTACGATTCCTGAAAATTCGATCATCGATCGAATAAGTCTCAAGGATGTCACCGGAAGGTCGATATGGGAACGGACCAATTCGCAAGTATCTCAGGATATCAGCATTTCCGTTCCCGGACTTTCAGCCGGCCATTATCATCTTCAACTGATCGGCCCGGAGATGAACAGGACCATTGTGCTTATAAAACAGGAACGGTGATCTGTGACTTGAGCCTGAACGATACATTTGGCATTGCCAATGTCCGATAGGGAGAACAGATCGAAAAGCTTCTACTTCGCGATTGATGGAGTATCCCCGGTTCTGTCCTGGTGACACAACAAAATACGTTCAGCAACAATGCCCCTTTTGAGATCAGCTTTCTGGTCCAGTTCAAGAATTCTTTTCCTTGGACTAACAGTAGTACACACCCTGCAGGCCTGGTCCCAATGGGTGGTGGCCGATACAAGCGGCAGTGTGGTGATCACCGATGTTGCACGTTTTGGCCCGAACGGATACATCGGTATCAGCAGCACTTTGTATGTGAGCGAAGATGCTGGTGCTACATGGGAAGTTCGCCAGCCTACGATCGGTGGCCTGCCCATCATCGGTGTCTGGAAGGATGCTTACTTTCCTGATGTGACCAATGGCCTGATCTCAGGCGCATTTGACCTGAACAACCAATATGCCATCAATCGCACCACGAATGGAGGCTTCACCTGGCAGAACGTCGCTTTTTCAAATGCTTTTGGCTGGCCTAGGCGGTATAATGACATGCATTTCCCCACAGCAACTGTGGGTTATGCCGGGGGCACCAATGGAAGTATGATCAAAAGCCTTAACGGAGGGAACAATTGGAGTGCCCTGAGCGTACCGGGTTCGGCAACGATCAATTCGATCCATTTTTTCGATGTCAACAACGGAATGATCGTGAGGGACGGTTCCGTGATGCGTACGTCCAATGGCGGCGCGGTGTGGAACAGTACCTTGAATTGGGAGGGGGAATTGATCGGATCTGCAACGACGAACATAGCGGCGGTCGCTGGCCCGGGCACATTGTTCCTGAGCAGCGATGCTGCTTTGAACTGGTCGTCTTCGCCGGCACCTTTCATCGCGCCTGTTAGTCTTCATGTCTTCGATGCACTACGTGTGGTGGTATTGGATGCAATGACGGACAAAGTGTACAGTACAGTTGATGCGGGAGCATCCTGGACGGAACTTATATTGCCGGTCCAGGGAAGTCTGCGTGAACTCCTGTTCCTCGACGATCAGCATGGGTGTATCGTGGGCGAGATGGGTACTGGTTCACTCATCTTGGTCACGAATTCCGGTCCAGGCCAGGGGATGCCGGTCGCTTCCATCAGCCACACGCTCGTGAATGGTTGCGGCCAGACCGATGTAGATCTCACATTGAACGGCCTTGCCCCGGACTGGACAATTACTTGGTTCAGAGATGGGGTGCAGGTTGGTTCCGGCAGCACGTTGCAGGCACAATTCATCAACAGCACGAATTCACCGGGGATCGAAGCCCATGTGAGCAATGGCGCATATACGTCGGTGATCCCATGGACCACGCCTGTGCAGGTGATCCAGCCTATCATCCTCGATGCTGGCGCTGATGTATTGATATGCAGTGGCGGAAGTACACAGCTGTCGGTCTCGGTCCCATTCGGCACCACGGTTACTTGGAGTCCATCGATCGGTCTATCTTCCACAACGGGCACTTCTACCACGGTAAGCGGACTTAGCGGCGCGCAGACCTACACTGTAACAGCAGTGAATGGATCCTGCACAGTGACCGATCAGGTAACGGTGGACCTTCAACCTTATCATCCCGGTCCCAATTGGATCCCAATCGCAACAGGGAACATGAAGGGGCGGTGGGATTTCCCTGATCCCTACAATGGTTTCTACGCGGCCACGGACGCTATCTACCGAACTGGCGATGGTGGCGCGACCTGGACATCGACGGTCACACCGCTATTCAACAATGCCACCTTGGGCCGGCTCGCAATGACGGATCCATTCAATGGTTACGCAAGCACTGGCGACTATTCCCTTTACCGCACCTACGATGGTTGGCAGACGTATGAAGAGATCCCTTACAATTGGATCATTCCGGGTAACTATGTAAAACATCCATTCCCGAAGCGCGTGGGTGATCGGGACACCATTCTGATAGTCTGTGACCACGGCTTCAATTCAGATTCGATCGTATACACTTTCGATGGCGGTAACTCTTGGCAGCGAAGTAGGGATCCCATCTATCAGGTCGCTGATGTGATCTTCCTGAACGATAGCGTTGTGGTGGCAGCTGGCGGCATTGGGTTGAATTCTGCACGTGTTTACCGATCCACGAATGCGGGGCGCAATTGGACCCATATCGCGAGCGCCGATACGCTCGATCGCATCACTGATATTGAACTTGCTCCGGACGGAACGATCTATGCGGTAGCGTATGATAAGATCGTGCGCTCCTTCGATCAAGGGCTGAGTTGGGAACATCATTTCACTGGCTCGGGACCAGTAGGACAGAACTTCGGATACATCAGCCTGCAGGGCCCCGACACCTTCTATACTTCCATTTACTCGGACCTTTTCCAGACCGTGAACGGTGGGGATTGCTGGCAATTACTGGAACCGGAGGACATGGCCTTCAGCAAATACCGTTTGTTGAGCGTGAATGAAGATCTCACGATCCTTGCCGCTGGCGCCGATATTTTTTCTCCATACACCTTGTATCGCAGTAGGCCGGCGCAACCGGGTGTCCAATTCGCGATCACTGCGGATACGATCTGTGCCGGTGAACCGATCCTGGTGACCAACAACTCGATCGGACAAGGCAGCTTTGAATGGTGGTTGGATGGCGCATTCCTCACCACCGATCCAACCCCATCGATCCCTGCTTTGCCATCCGGGGATCACACACTTCTGCTC
>JAEYYE010000405.1 GCA_023430945.1 Bacteroidota bacterium | reverse complement strand
GCCCAGCACTGGTGATCGCAGACTGGGGTGGTGATGACATCATTCTTTGCCAGATCACCAGTCGATCGAAGCGTGATGGATTTGAGATCCAATTGAACACAGAAGACCTCACTGAGGGTCGTCTACCCGTATCAAGCAACATCCGCCCGAACAAGATATTTACTGCAGATAGGCGCATTGTTCTCTACAAAGCTGGAAAGCTGAGCGACTCGAAATATTCAGAGGTGACAAAGAGCCTCTTTCGCCTGATCGAGTGAATTTCTTTAGAGTGGTTATTCTCGCCACCCCGCATTTCGCGTGAGGTATTGGACTGGAAAGCCCGGAAGGAGGAGGAACGACGACTGAGGACTTGAAAGGGAAAGCCCGACGGCGCTGCATTTTGAGCGCCGGCACGCCCAAAAAACATGACCACCATCATACCCCACCTCCCACCGCTCCAAGACCTTTGCTGCAATGCAGCATAGAACCATCATCGAACCCTTCCGGATCAAGAGCGTGGAACCGATCCAGCTTTCCACTGAAAAGGAGCGGATCCAGTACTTGAAAGAGGCGCGGTACAATCCGTTCCTGTTGCGGAGCGACAATGTGATCATCGACCTTCTTACCGACAGCGGCACCAGCGCGATGAGCGCCCAGCAATGGGCCGGCATGATGGCGGGCGATGAGGCCTATGCCGGTTCGCGCTCGTGGCTGCGCATGCAGGAAGCGGTGCAGAAACTCACCGGCATGGAGCATGTGTTGCCAACGCATCAGGGCCGCGCGGCCGAGCGGATCTTGTATGGACACCTCGGCGGAACAGGGAAAGTGTTCATCAGCAACACGCACTTCGATACCACGCGTGCGAACATCGAATTCAGTGGTGCCACAGCGATCGATATTCCGATCGAAGAAGGCCGCGATACCTCGTTGATCCATCCCTTCAAAGGCAACATGGATGTCGCCGCGCTGGATCGTTTGCTGAAGGAGCACAAAGGCAATGTGGGCGCGGTGATCCTCACTGTGACCAACAACAGCGGCGGCGGTCAGCCGGTGAGCATGGCGAATGCCGAAGGTGTGGCCGCGATCTGCAAACGTCACGGCGTACTCTTCCTGTTGGATTGCTGCCGGATCGCGGAGAACAGCTGGTTCGTGAAGCACCGCGAAGATGGCATGGATGATCTCACGTATCGCCACATCGCGCAAAAGATGTTCAGCCTCGCTGATGGTGCCGTGATGAGCGCCAAGAAGGATGCGCTGGTGAACATGGGCGGCTTTCTCGCGCTTCGCGATGAAGCGCTCGCTGCGGCGTGCACCAACCTGTTGATCATTACCGAGGGCTTCACCACGTACGGCGGACTCAGTGGCCGCGATATGGAGGCGATCGCGATCGGATTGGATGAGGTCTTTGAGCCGGGCTACCTCAACTACCGGATCAAAAGCACCACGTACCTCGGCAACAAATTGCACGAGATGGGCGTACCGCTCATGCTGCCGATCGGCGGCCACGCGGTCTACATCGACGCGAAGAAACTCTACCCGCACATCCCCGCCGACCAATATCCCGGGCAGGCGCTCGTCTGCGAACTCTACAGACTCGCCGGCATCCGCACGGTGGAGATCGGTTCGGTGATGTTCGGCAAATACGCCGACGATGGCAGCCTCGTACCATCGGCCATGGAACTCGTGCGGCTTGCGATCCCTCGACGTGTGTACACCCAAAGCCACATCGAATACGTGGCTGAGACCTTCGAGGAAGTGATGCGCCGCCGCAATGGCGTACGTGGTTTGAAGATCACAAAGGAGCCGAAATTCCTAAGACATTTCACGGCACATTTTGAGCCGTTGGTGCAGGAGAGTGTTGAGGCGTGATCTCCGAGGTGGATGAGGCATCGCACCGGAGAGCTGGCACGAAAGATCGGATACCGTCAGGAAAAAGGGAAGTGTCTTGAAGGCAAAGCCCGACTACTGCCTGCACGCCTTCAGCCTAACAATTGCAGGGCGCGTACAAATGCACCAGAGCTAAGCGAACCGGATGGCCTTGACCGGGGCGATGCGCGTTACGAGCAAACTCGGTAATAGAAGTGCAGCCAGGCAAATGAGCAATGTACCTGCGTTGAGAATCACGATCGGTACGACTTCGAGCTGTACCGGTACTTCATTCACGTAATAGCTTTCCACGGGGAGCTTTACGATGCCGAAGCGTTGCTGGAGCAGGCAGACACCGATCCCAACGATATCGCCGATCACCAGACCGAGCCCGAGGATATAGGCGGCATGGATGAGGAAGATGCGGCGTACCGCGCCGTTGGTGGCGCCCAGCGATTTGAGGATGCCGATCATGGTGGTGCGCTCCAGAATGATGATGAGCAGCGCCGAGGTCATATTGATGATCGCCACGATCACCATGAGCACGATAACCACCACCACATTGGTATCGAGCAATTCGAGCCAGGCGAAGATCTCGGGGAACCGATCGCGAACGGTGAGCGATCGCTCACCAACCTCGAGATAGTCGTAATAGATCCGCTGGTCCATTTCCTCCAGATCCTTGAAATCGGTGAGGTATACTTCAAAGCCGCCCGCATATTTGCGATGACTTCCACCGGTTCCTCCACGACTTACGTCTACCCTCGATCGGTCTGCACACCGATCGCCTCGAAGCGTATGTGGTTCGATCTTGATCCACGCTGTATCTGGGATCGTGCCGGATGCATCTGAAACGACCAGGGTGAAGGTGGTATCCCGATCGGTGCAGATGACGTGAGGGCCCTTGCCACGAAGCGAAGTGCCCGGCCAATCGTACCTGAAGATCCTGTCACCACCGAAACCAAGTCCTTCGATCACGATGCCATCCGATCGCACGGGATCGTGGACCATGATCTCCGCATTGACCCCCCATAACGAAAAGCGCTGCAAGTGATCGATATCCAGGTATACCAATTGATGATCGAGCTGTTCGAGTCCCGTTTCGTAAAGGCCGCTCACCCTGTAACGCCTGGGGCGAATGTCCTCACGGCCACGGATCAGATATACGGTGATAGTATCGTTCACTTCTATATCAAGCCTCCGGCCCAGGTACCGGGAAAGCAGGATATCGATCGGATTGGCCGTATCGCCGATCGAAGGAAGTCTTCCCTCCACCAGATGTTCTTGCAAAAAGCTCCAGTCGTGGTCGCTGCCCACGCCCTTCACGATCACGCCCTGGATCTCGCCGGATGTTTCGATCATGGCCGGTTTGGTGGCATAGATCTGGATATGTGCGACCTGTGGCAAGGTATCCAGCCAGGGGTAAAAAGCGCGTTCGATCGGAATGCGCGGTGTTTCCTTCGGATCGGTCTGCCTGATGGAAGTGATCTGAAGATGAGCCCCCGCACCGGTTACCTTCGCCCGCACTTCATTCTGGAATCCGGTGGTGATGGCCACCGTTACGATCATAACGGCCATGCCGACTACTATCCCCAAGATGGCGATATTCACGATGGGCTTGGAGAATCCGACGCTGGGGTCGGATGAATTGCGCGCAAGCCGGCGCGCGATGAAATGTGGAAGGCCCAAGCGAAGATCTTACAATGCGGCGCTGAAGTTAATCCAGGTGATGGTGGGGCTGGTCATTCTTGCGGGAACTGCGCCCGCGCAGGTGGTGGTTGTACCTCCGAAAGAGAAGAAGGTGCTGACCGGCGCGGAGCGAACTGCGGTGTATCTGCCGCTTCTGCAGGGCGCGCGGGTGGCCGTCGTATCCAACCAGACCGGGTTGATCGGTGGAAAGCACCTGGTGGATAGTCTGCTTTCTCATGGTGTCCAGATCGCGAAGGTGTTCGCACCGGAACACGGTTTTCGTGGCGAGGCGGCGAACGGCGAATCGGTGAAGGACGAGAAGGACATGCGGACCGGCCTGCCGATCATCTCGCTCTATGGGAAGAACAAAAAGCCATCGGCCGAACAATTGCAGGACGTGGATCTGATACTGTTCGACATCCAGGATGTTGGCGTAAGGTTCTATACATTCATAAGTACATTGCATTACATCATGGAAGCTGCGGCAGAGCTCGATCGGAAAGTGATCGTGCTGGATCGGCCGAATCCGAACGGCTTCTATGTGGATGGACCCGTACTGGACCTGGAACATTCCTCTTTCGTAGGGATGCATCCCGTGCCGTTGGTGCATGGGATGACGATCGGGGAATACGCCGGAATGATCAATGGTGAAGGGTGGTTGCGTAACGGCTCAAAATGTGATCTGAAAGTGATCGCATGCGAAGGATATGACCATAGCATGTACTATGAATTACCGGTGCCCCCTTCACCGAACCTGCCCAACATGTCATCCATCTACCTGTACCCTTCGCTGGGACTTTTCGAAGGCACGATCTTGAGCGTGGGCCGGGGTACCGATCGGCCATTCCAGTGCATTGGCTACCCGGGTTCACCGATCGGGAACTACAAATTCACCCCGCAGAGCCGGCCGGGCGCAAAGGACCCACCTCATGAAGGCTTGGATTGTACCGGTCTGGATCTCTCCGATTACGGTGAATTCCAGAGCCGCCTCGATCGGTCAATAAAGCTCCATTGGCTGATCGGCATGTATCGGGAATCACCGGACAAGTCAAAATTCTTCAACAACTTCTTCGACAAGCTTGCAGGAGGGAGCGATCTCCGACAGCGGATCATCGCAGGTGAAGATGAAGATACGATCCGTGCGACATGGAAGCCCCAATTGATGGAGTTCATGAAGACCAGGCAGAAATACCTGCTCTATGATGATATGGTGAGGTAGAAGTTACTTAGGGTAGTTGTTGGAATACGGTGGAATTCGGTGTGGCAGCACCAACAGTATTAAGAAGAAATCCTGAATCACTACCAAGACCGAACCATCTAACCTGACCATTCATTGTCACGTCCGCATTGTGATATGTGGATGTGATGGTGTTGTTCGGAGTTGTCGGACCCACAAGGTTGAGGATGACACCAGCATCGTTACCAAGTCCAAACCAACGCACATTGGTATTGCTATTCGTGTTACCTGCCCAAAGAGTCAGGATGCTTCCACGGGTTCTTCTAGCACTCGTACCAAAAGTTGCGGTGCCCGCAATGGTAAGATCCACAGCGGTGGTGGTCTGGCTCAAGGAGCGTGTGGTCGCCGTCATGATCCCCAGGTGATTTCTGTGACGCACTGCGATGAAATACGATCCTGCAGCAACACTGTTGAAGCGAACAGGGCTCACACCATCGGTATCCACGATATCACCATCGCGCTGGATCAAGGCCGCGCGGCGCGCGATGATCGAACTGGAGTTCCCGGGATCCCTCAGCTCGACCAGTACCCAATCAACAATGGCATTATTCCCAGTGACAGATGTCACAGCCGCCAGGCGGGTTTCCGATCCGGTATGATTGAAGGGGGCAACGCCGTAAGGATGTGCAAGCGGGATAAGTCCACCACTCCGAAGATTGTCGTTCATAAGGCTGGTAGTGGTGCTATAGGGGCCATCCAATAGCGCCTTGGCGGAAACATCAACATAAGTGCCGGCGCAAATTTGAACGGGTGAAGAGAAGATCACGCCCGTAACGGGCGCACCGCCGAACGATGAGTAGTAATCCTTATTGTTGGCGTTCGTATAGCTGTCGTTCACGATATTGAAATTGGCACAGCCGGTCACATTCGAGACAGGGAATGTAGCGATCACCACTTCCTGGCCAGCGGGCCAGTTATATCCGGACTGGGTCCCACATTGCTGCAGTTGCATTCCACCGAAACCACTGAAGGTCTTGTAACGGAATCCGCCAACGTTCACCTCTCCATCGCCTGACGCCACAAGCCCGATGGTCTGAGCTGGACAGCTGGGTTGGCTGATCGGCCCCAGTGTGGCGCCGGATGCGGTTTCCCAACGGATGGTGAAGGTGATCTCCGATACCACGAATTGGAAAGTTTGTGCAGATCGTACCCGCAATTCCAGCACATTTGGTGTGGCACTCGGAAAAAGGCCGATATCAAGCTGATGCTGTGCAGATCCGTATCCGCTCAGTATGCTGAAGACCAGGAGAGGGATGAGCCGGTACCGGATCGATCCGATCGCGGCTGGGGCAGGCATGGAATTCATGGGTGGTGGATCGAATTTTTCGAAAAGTGGCTCAAGGTAGTTGTTCCGTCCGTATCGCGGTTGGTATTTCACCGCCAATATTGAAAAGGATGAGGTCGCGATCGTTGCCGGAACCGGCATATTGCACCTTACCATCCATGTTCACGTCCTCCATTCGGTACACCATAGTTAAGGTATTGGTGGGAATAAGTCCACCGATGGAATTCAGGATGGGGTCCCGGTCGTTATCCGCGCCCGCATATTTCAGCATCCCATCAGTCACCACATTGCCTGACCAAAGCATACGCCTGCCATTCCGGCTTTTCTGCGCATTCGCAGCATCCGCGGGACTTGTTCCATGGTTCGGTTGCAATGGATCGGTAAGATCCAGCATGGCAACTGCACTTGAAAGAGCGACCGGAGCTTCTGTCATAACTCCCAGATGGTTCCGGTGCCTGATCACTACGAAGTGAGCATCCGGCAGAACCCCATCAAAACGAAGTGCGCTCGATCCATCAAGATCCACCACATTACCATCACGCTGCAAAAGGGCGGCGCGTCTCTTTACGATCAGCTGCGGATCCGATCCATCGCGAAGTTCCACGAGTATCCAGTCAACGATGGCATCAGGTCCTGTAGTTGAGAGGATCGCCGGAAGGATGCTCTCATCACCTGTATGATAGAACGGCCCCGCATCGAATGGATGTGTAAGGGGAATCAGGCCCGCCGCTCTCAGATCGTCATTCATCAGATCGAGATCCTCAGTATACGGGCCGTCCAGTATCACGGTAGAAGCCAGATCCACATATGCGAGATCCCCGGTACATGTACATGTGCTTGTGATCACATCGTTCAATGTGAGTGGATCACCGTCATCACAGGGTGTGCCTGGTTCCGCACCTGTGCATTGGTCAAATTCATCGCAGATCCCATCACTGTCCGCATCAAGGAATTGCACTTCGATGGAGAAACTGCAAGTCGCAGCATTCCCCTGGTCATCCGATGCGAGGTAGGAAATTGCGGTATTCCCAATGGGGAACTGATCACCTGAGCTCCATGCAGGCATCGTTACAAAAACTGATGGATCACAATTGTCAGTAACGGTCGGTTCCGACCAGAAAACCATGGCACCATTGCAATTGCCAGGATCGTTCATGACACTGATATTTCCAGGGCAAAGAGTGAATTCCGGCGCGGTCACATCATCCACCACCACGGTCTGCAGCTGGGTGGAGGTGTTTCCGTTGCCATCATCGAAGCTCCAGGTGATGCTGTAGGTGCCTTGCGTGCTGTAGGTCACCGGATCGGAAGTGGTTCCGGTGATCGTTCCGCTGCAGTTATCGGTAGCGGTCGGTGCTGTCACGCTCACGGAACATTCGCCAGTGGCATCGGGGAGTGAAGCGAGATCTGGAACCGGTGCGGTCACATCATCCACCACCACGGTCTGCAGCTGGGTGGAGGTGTTGCCGTTACCATCATCGAAACTCCAGGTGATGCTGTAGGTGCCTTGCGTGCTGTAGGTCACCGGATCGGAAGTGGTGCCGGTGATCGTTCCGCTGCAGTTATCGGTCGCGGTCGGTGCTGTCACGCTCACGGAACACTCGCCAGTGTCATCGGGGAGTGAAGCGAGATCTGGAACCGGTGCGGTCACATCATCCACCACCACGGTCTGCAGCTGGGTGGAGGTGTTTCCGTTGCCATCATCGAAACTCCAGGTGATGCTGTACGTGCCTTGCGTGCTGTAGGTCACCGGATCGGAAGTGGTGCCGGTGATCGTTCCGCTGCAGTTATCGGTCGCGGTCGGTGGGATCACGCTCACGGAACATTCGCCAGTGGCATCGGGGAGTGAAGCGAGATCTGGAACCGGGGCCATGTTGTCTTCAACACTCACCGTAGCGTTGCACGACGAAACATTCCCATTCACATCCGTCACGGTCAACATAACGGCGTTGGCTCCGAGCATTGTGCAATCAAATTCACTTACATCAAGCGTAAGAGCAGCAATACCGCAATTGTCGTAGCTGCCATCATCGATCATTTCAGGGGTTATGCCTGCAGATCCATCCAGGTCCAAACCCACGCTGATGTTATTGCATATCACTGTGGGTTGGATCTGATCTTCAACGGTCACGATCGAACTACACGTGGAACTGTGACCATTTGAATGATTTAGGGTGAGTGTTACAGGTACTTCGCCGACATCAAGGCATGTGAAGTCAGTTGCACTCAATATGCCTGACGTAACTCCGCAATAAGCGGCGCTTGTGGGGTCGAGTTGGGCTACATCAAGTGATGCATTGCCGGAAGCATCAAGGAATATGCTGATGTCTTCACAAGCCGGCGTACTGAAACCGGTAGCGGCGGTCTTGCCGGCGATGTATCCATCCGTTCTATCCTGTCCAGAAAGCGAGATGTACCAAGCCTGATTGTTCTCAAGCTGGAATTGGTCCGTAAGGACTTCAAATGTGACACATGCCCCGCTCGTATTGGAGTACGGTACACGGAAGAATGGTACTTCAATTCCTGCGGTCCAAGAATTGGCCGAGCCCAGGTTGCCATTCCCGAAAGTGGCCCACGAAGCGTAGGAATAGATCCCATTGGTCGTTATCCCTGCGAAGTTCAACCCGCCTACGGCGCCGATCAGTGCGGAATTAACGAAGGCCGCATTCTCGCCGTCGATCGTAACCCCCGTGGTGGTGATCCATCGAACGGTGATCAGTGTATTCGAGACGATCCCATCGAAATAGTCATCGGGCAGGAGGATCAGTTCAAGTTGTGCGTTCTGTGCCTCCGCGATCCCCAATTTCACGAAGGGTGGAACTTCGAACTGGTCGCACAACCCATTATTGTTCGTATCGATATCCGGTTCACCGCAACCGCAGATGCCAGGCGCTGTTTTGAGCGGATCGGTCGGGCAGGCATCAAGGCAGTTCACCGTACCATCACCATCATCATCAAGAGAGATCACGGTGACCGTTGAGTTGCAGGTAGTGATCCGTCCGTTGGCGTCCGCCGTAAGTATGATCGAATTCGACCCCAGATCGTCGCAATCGAATTGCGAGATGCTCACCGAAAGATCCACCGCAGGACAACCATTGAAACTTGTATTGAGATCACTGGCCACGATCGAAGCAGTGTTCGCAGCATCCAATGTCACCGAAATATCCTGACAGGTTACATCGGGATAACCCGTTATGTTCTGTTGTCCATTGATGAATCCATCGGTCTTGTCCTCACCTGAGAGGGAGATGTACCAACCGATGTTCTCATCAAGTTGGTATTGATCGTAGAGCAATTCGAATTCCACACAAGTGCCGCTGGTGTTGATGATAGGAACATTGAAGAATGGTACTTCCTGTCCAGCGGACCATGCATTCGCTGTACCGATGTTGCTGTTCCCGAACGTTGCCCAGGTAGCATAGGAATAGATCCCATCAGAACTGGTACCTCCATAATTCAAAGTGCCCATTGGTCCGGCAAGCGCTGGCTCCACGTAAGCAGCTGCTGCTCCATCGACCGAAACTCCCGGGGTGGTCAACCATCGAACGGTGACCAACGTATTCGATACGATCCCATTGAATGCGTCATCGGGCAGGAGAACGAATTCGATCGAGCCGGCTGGCTGTTCGATCATGCCGAGCTTTACGTTCGGGGGAAATTCGAGCGCATCGCAAATGCCGTTGTTGTTCGTGTCAATATCCGTTTCGCCACAACCGCAAAGGCCGGGTACGGTCTTCAATGGATCAAGAGGGCATTGATCCTCGCAATCGTTCGTGCCATCACCATCGGGATCGGGAGAGATCACAGTGATCGTTGACGAACAGGTCGTGGTGCGTCCATTGGCGATCGCCGTAAGTGTTACGGAATTGTCGCCCAGGTCATTGCAATCGAAGGTCGACTGATCCAGTGAAAGTGCCATTCCTGCACAACCCAAAAAGCTCGTGTTCACTTCCTGTGGGGTTATGCTGATGCTTCCAGTACCTTCAAGAGTTACCTCTACATCCTGGCAGCTCACATCCGGGAAACCACTAACGATCTGTTCTCCCGGGATGAAACCATCGGTATGATCTTCGCCGGCGAGCGAGATGTACCATGCGATGAAATTCTCCTGTTGGAACGTATCGTTCACCACCATGAGATCCACACAAGATGCGCTGGTGTTGGTGTATGGCACGGTGAACAAGGGTACTTCCGTATTCGCCTGCCAAGCATTCGCAGTGCCGATCGCAGCATTGCCGATCGTGGCCCAGGTGGCGTAGGAATAGATGCCGTCGGTAGTGATCCCTGCGAAATTCAATCCCCCGATGGATGCATTGTAAGCAGGGTTGATATAAGCCGCATTTTCGCCAATGACCGTAACTCCCGGGGTTGTGATCCAGCGAACCGTGATCACGGTGCTCGATACGATCCCATCGAAGTATTCGAACGGAATCAAACGGAATTCAAGCAGGCCACCGGTATTCTCCACGATCCCGAGCCGCACATCGGGCGTGGTCTCATCCGTATCACAAATGCCGTTGTTGTTGGTGTCAACATCGACCACACCGCAACCGCAGGCACCTGGTGAGATCGATTTTGAAGGATCCTCAGGACATGCGTCATTGCAATCGTTCACACTATCACCATCCGTATCCACATCGATCACAGTGACGGTGGCATTGCACGTGGTGATCACCCCATCGGCATCGGCAGTGAGCGTTACGGTATTCGTGCCGAGATCATCGCAATTGAATTCCTGTTGATCGAGAGAAAGAGCGACACCTGTGCAATTCAAGAACCCGGCGCTGATCTGATCGGGAAGTATACCTGCAGTTCCCTGGGGAGTCAATTGAACTGTAATGTTCTGGCAGGAGGCAGCAGGATGATGTTCGATGATCTGTTTCGCTGGAATGAAACCATCGTTGCGTTCAGCGCCGCCGAGGGAGATGTACCACAACCGATTGGTTTCGGCCTGGAATTGATCATCGATCACCTCGAAATCCACACAAGTTCCGCTGGTATTTACGATCGGGACCCTGAAGAATGGGATCTCAACATTCGCCTGCCATGCATTGGTCGATCCCAGCGGGCCATTGCCGAAGGTCGCCCACGTGGCGTAGGAAAAACCTTCATCGGTCGCGGTGCCCACATATATCAATCCACCGACCGAACTGTTATAGGCGGGGTTCACGTATGCGGCCATATCGCCGTCCAGGGAGATCCCCGGGGTGGTCGCCCAACGAACGGTGATCACCGTGCTGGATACCACTCCGGAGAAACCACCATTCGGGAGGAGCCTCAGTTCGATCTGTCCGGCAGGCTGTTCGATCAACCCCAGTTTTACGAAGGGCTGCGCATTCAAGGCTCCAGAAAAGGCCAGCAACAGCGCCAGCAAAGGGAAGGTCTTCCTTTTCAGCATTTCACAGGTTTTTGCGAAGCATCAGATCCATCCTTTTCGGGCCGGTGCTCCATGATCCGAACGTGGTGGATCAACATCCCGCCGGTACCAGGGCTCATTTGCACCTGGTACCGGGGGAACATCGATCTTATCAGGGAAGTTGCTGGATACGTTGGCCGATCACGTTGCCACCGATGTTCAGCAGGATCGGATCGCGATCATTGCCCGAGCCGGTGTACTTGATCAGCGCATCCATGGTCACATCCGCTTGGTGATATGCGTTGGAGATCACAGCCGTGGGTACGAGCCCGCCTACTGCCACAAGGATCGGATCGCGATCATTGCTAGCACCGGCATATCGCACCGCATTGTCGCGTACCACGTTGCCTCCCCACATCACACGAACCTGATCTTGCGGCAGGTCTCCACGGACCTTTTGGGCGTTCATGGCGTTCGTTGGATTGGTGCCGTAGTTCGGGAAGTTCACGTCGGTGAAGTCAACGATCTCAGCTAGATGATCCAACTCGATCGTAGCAGCGGTCATCACGCCCAGATGATTCCTATGGCGGATCGCCACATGGTAATCATTGCTCATGAGGTTCATGAATCGGACAGGACTTACGCCATCGGTATCAACGATGTCACCATCTCGTTGGATAAGAGCTGCGCGTTGTGCCACGATCACTGATGGAACCACTTTATCGCGCAATTCAACAAGTACCCAATCCACAATGGCATTCTGCCCGCTCACAGAGAGCAGCATCGGTGCCACTGTTTCAGGACCGCTATGGTTGAACGGTGTGCTATTGAATGGATGTGCCGCAGGAATGAGCCCCTGGCTTCTCAGATTATCACCCATCAAGCCAGTTGAAGTGCTGTACGGACCATCGAGCAAGGCGGTTGGAGCCACCTCGACGAAATACGTTCCGGTACACATGCAATTACTGTCATAGGTGTCATTCGTGGTGGCCGGGTCACCATCGTCGCAACTTGTTCCCACGCTGGTGGCGGTGAGACTTACCACGTCCGAGCTTGAACATGTGCCGTTGCTGATGGTCCATTCCAATTCGACTGTTCCGATCACACCGGTGATCGTGGTGTTATGCTGTGATGGATCGGTAATGCTGCCAGTGCCGCTCAAGATCGTCCAGGTGCCAACTCCGATCGTTGGTTCATTACCGGCGAGAGTGAAGCTGTCACTGCAGAGCAATTGATCGGCTCCGGCATTCGCTGCACTTGGCAGTTCGTCAACAGTGATGTTGATCTGGTCACTGCTTTCGCAGTTGTTGCCATCAGCATAAGTGTAGGTAAGGATCTGTGTACCAGCCGAAGGATCGAATGTGAAGCCATCGATCTGGTTCCCGATCACACCTGTTCCGCTCCAGGTACCGCCTGCAGGCGAACCTGCCAGTGCGATGTCAGCAGCATCCACGCAAACAGGACCGTAGGTTCCGGCGCTTACTTCAGGCAGATCGTTCACCGTAATGGTGACCTGGTCACTGCTTTCGCAGTTGTTGCCATCAGCGTAGGTGTAGGTGAGGATCTGCGTTCCGGCCGATGGATCGAAAGTGAAACCATCGATCTGGTTACCGCTCACACCTGTTCCGCTCCAGGTACCGCCTGCAGGTGAACCTGCCAGTGCGATCGCAGCAGCATCCACGCAAACAGGACCGTAGGTTCCGGCGCTTACTTCAGGCAGATCGTTCACCGT
>JAEYYE010000399.1 GCA_023430945.1 Bacteroidota bacterium | reverse complement strand
GATCCAATGTGATCAGTAAGTTGGAGGTTGAAGGCTGGAGGCTGGAGGCTGGAGGCTGGAGGCTGGAGGCTGGAGGCTGGAGGTTGGAGGTTGGAGGTTGGAGGTTGGAGGTTGGAGGCTGAAGGCTGAAGGACACCAGTGCAGCGGATCCTGGACGCGACGTTCCATTCACCATTCACCTTGGATCGATCCAATTGTTGAAGGGTCAGGAAGTTAAGAGTTGAAGGCGTTGGACATTCTGAATTCAACATTCTTCATTCATTATTCCCAAGCGCCCCTACCTTTGCCGCCCTTCCGCCTGATCCATTCGTAAGGATCTGCGGTAGAAGCGAATGAAGATCAAAGTGACCCTGCCCGATGGCAGTGTAAGGGAATTCGACCAAGGCGTTTCCGCCATGGATGTGGCGAAGAGCATAAGCGAAGGCCTTGCGCGCAACGTGCTCTCAGCGAAAGTGAACGGCGAAGTGCGCGATGCGATCCGGCCATTGCCCGGCGATTGCACGCTGCAATTGCTCACATGGAACGATCCGGAAGGCAAAAGCACCTTGTGGCACAGCAGTGCGCACGTGATGGCCGAAGCGCTGGAGGAGCTTTATCCCGGCGTGAAGTTCGGGATCGGTCCGCCGATCGAGAACGGGTTCTATTACGATGTTGACCTCGGCGATCGCACGATCGGTGAAGGAGAGTTCAAGGCGATCGAGGCGAAGATGAAGGAGATCGCCGGGAAGAAGGAGACCTTCCAGCGGCGCGAAGTGCCCAAGGCCGAAGCGATCGAATTCTTCCGCGAGAAAGGCGATGAGTACAAGCTGGAACTTCTCGAAGGATTGAACGATGGAGAGATCACCTTCTACACGCAGGGAAATTTCACCGATCTATGCCGCGGACCGCACATTCCCGATACGTCGCACATAAAGGCGGCCAGGATCATGAGCGTTGCCGGCGCCTATTGGCGCGGCGATGAAAAGCGCAAACAACTCACACGCCTCTATGGCATCACGTTCCCGAAGCAGAAGGAACTTGATGAATACCTTGTTCTTCTCGAAGAAGCGAAGAAGCGCGATCACCGTAAATTGGGCAGGGAGCTCGATCTGTTCACCTTCAGTGAAAAAGTGGGTCTTGGGCTGCCGTTGTGGCTTCCGAAAGGAGCTGCCCTGCGCGAGCGGCTGATCAATTTCATGAAGGAAGCGCAGGAGAAGAGCGGCTACGTGCAGGTGGCAACGCCGCACATCGCGCACAAGGATCTTTACGTTACCAGCGGGCATTTCGAAAAGTATGGCAAGGACAGCTTCCAGCCGATGCACACGCCCAACGAGGGCGAGGAATTCATGCTGAAGCCGATGAATTGCCCGCACCATTGCGAGATCTTCAAGAGCCGGCCGCGCAGCTACAAGGACCTACCGATCCGCTATGCCGAATTCGGGACCGTTTACCGTTACGAGCAAAGCGGTGAATTGCATGGATTGACGCGCGTTCGAGGCTTCACGCAGGATGATGCGCATCTTTTCTGCCGTCCCGATCAGGTGAAGGAGGAATTCATCAAGGTGATCGATCTTGTGCTGCTCGTCTTCAAGGCGCTGGGATTGGATCGGTACGAAGCACAGATCAGCCTGCGCGACAAAGAGGATCGCAGCAAATACATCGGCAGCGAAGAGAATTGGGAAAAGGCCGAAAAAGCGATCATCGAAGCTTCCGCGGATAGCGGATTGAAAACGTTCATTGAATACGGCGAGGCCGCGTTCTACGGGCCGAAGCTGGATTTCATGGTGAAGGATGCGCTTGGCCGGCGCTGGCAGTTGGGCACGATCCAGGTGGATTACAACCTGCCGGAACGGTTCGAGTTGGAATACGTGGGCAGCGACAATGCGAAACACCGCCCCGTAATGATCCACCGCGCACCGTTCGGATCGCTGGAAAGGTTCATCGCCGTGGTGATCGAACACACCGCCGGCCGGTTCCCCCTCTGGCTCACGCCCGAACAGGCCATTCTGCTGCCGATCAGCGATAAATATGTTGAAGCGTGCAACAATGTCGCAAGTGTGCTGAAGAATTCCGATATTCGCGCCTCCGTTGACGAACGGAACGAGAAGATCGGCCGCAAGATCCGCGATGCGGAGATGGCCAAGACACCGTTCATGCTCATCATCGGGGAGAAGGAAGCCGCTGAAGGCACCGTTTCCGTAAGGGAACATGGCCAGGGAGACCTGGGCACCATGCGCCCGCAGGAATTCGCCGATATGGTGAACGCCCGGATAACGGAGCTTTTGGGCGGCTTGTGAAATTAAAGGAAACTTGAACCAAAAAAGAGTAAGTGGCAGGCCCTCCATTCAATCGTCCTAGCGGTCCACGCCCACCACAGGCTGGTGGAGGCCGCCGCCCCTTCAGGGGTCGCGTGATCAAAGAAGACCCGCACCGGATCAACAACAAGATCCATGGTGTGAGCGAAGTGCGAGTGGTGGGTGAGAACATCGAACAAGGCGTATATCCGTTCAGCCAGGCGCTGCGCATGGCCGAAGAACTCGGCCTCGATCTGGTGGAGATCAGCCCAACGGCCGTTCCACCGGTGTGCCGGATCACGGATTACAAGAAGTTCCTGTATGACCTGAAGAAGAAACAGAAGGAGATCAAGGCGAAGGCCGCGACGGTCGAGATGAAGGAGATCAGGTTCGGACCCAACACGGACGAGCACGATCTGATGTTCAAGACCAAGCACGCGCGCAAATTCCTGCAGGAAGGCCACAAGGTGAAAGCCTTCGTCTTCTTCCGCGGAAGAAGCATCGTGTTCAAGGAGCGCGGCGAGATCCTGCTGTTGAAGTTCGCGCAGGAACTGGAGGATGTGGGGATCGTGGAGAGCATGCCGAAGCTGGAAGGCAAACGCATGATCATGTTCATGATCCCGAAGAAGAAGAAATAACATCGATCGCACCGATCGATGATCGAAGGACAAAGTCGGAAACAATAGCAGAAGAGGCCATGCCAAAGATGAAGACCAAGTCCGGCGCCAAGAAGCGTTTCAAGCTTACGGGCACCGGCAAGATCAAACGCAAACATGCGTTCAAGAACCACATCCTTACCAAGAAGGAGACCAAGCGCAAGCGCAATCTGCAGAAGATGACGCTCGTGCACAAGGTCGACGAGAAGAACATCCTCGAACTTCTGCAGTAAGCCCCAACCGCACCGGGGAGAAAATAGGTAGCGTTAACCAGGACGCGCAGCACCAAAGAACGGTCACCGCACCGACGCTCGCGCCCAAAAACCCAAAGGCAAAATGCCACGCAGTCAGAACAAAGTAGCAAGTCGCGCCAGGAGGAAGAAGATCCTCGACATGGCCAAAGGCAGCTTCGGCCGCCGCAAGAACGTTTACACCGTAGCCAAGAACAGCGTAGAGAAAGGCCTCTCTCACGCGTACACCGGCCGCAAACTGAAGAAGCGGGATTTCCGATCGCTCTGGATCCAGCGCATCAATGCCGCAACGCGCATGCACGGCATGAGCTACAGCGTGTTCATGAGCGGGTTGAAGAAAGCCAACATCGATCTGGATCGCAAAGCGCTGGCCGAGATCGCCTACCACGATGCGGATGCCTTCAAGGCGATCGTGGAGAAGGTGAAGTAAGATCCGATCATTTGGATCGAAATGGAAAGGGACCCTCACGGGTCCCTTTTTGGTTGCATTTGCCGCTACTCAGTTTTCAAGAAATGGTGCGATCCTTACTGGCTTCTTAAAATCAAACCGGATCCAGATGTCCAACGAATTGGAGACAATACTTTCTGATCAGATCGCGCACCTGCCTGAACCGATCCATGATCTCCTCATCCGTGCCAACGGCTTTCGCCGGATCGGGAAAGTCCTGGTGCCAATGCTTGGTAACAGCCGGGAACCATGGGCAATTCTCGCGGGCATTGTCGCACACTGTGATCACATGATCGAAAGATGATCCGTCCAGTTCCTCGATCGTCTTCGATCGATGTTCTGAGATATCCAACCCAACCTCGGCCATCACGGCAACAGCGCGGGGGTTGAGGCCATGTGCTACCATACCGGCGCTTTGCACAACGGCCCGCTCACCGATCGCCTGCCGGAGGAAACCCTCGGCCATCTGGCTGCGGCAACTATTGCCCGTGCAGAGCACAAGGATCCGAGGAATAGGCCTCATACCGCGCCACTAACAGCAGGTGCTGTCGATCCCGCAACCGCATGCTTCGCCTGTGGCGAGTTCCACTTTTGCGGTGCCTTCGGAATTCGGTGCGCAGCAGCCCTCCTTCGGTCTATGCGCGGTTACCGTGATGCTGAAGGTGCCGGCCGAACTCGCCTTGTATGCGGCGATCTCCTTCTCATCGAGGTAGCGCGACAGGATATCATCGGGTACTATGATCGGTTTCCGCTTCTGGATGGTCACATTCTCAAAGCCAAGATCGTGAATGATCCCGAGGTATTCACTTTCCTGCAAAGCGCCGCTCACACAACCGGCATACATCTCGGCGCTTTCCTTCAACCGATCGGGGATCTGCCCGCGCAGCACCACATCGCTGATCGTAAAATGGCCGCCGGGCTTCAACACGCGTCGGATCTCCGAAAAGGCCTGCCGCTTGTCGGGCACCAGGTTCAGCACGCAGTTGCTCACCACCACATCCACCATGTTGGATGTGAGCGGAAGTTTTTCGATGTCGCCCTGCCGGAATTCCACGTTGGCGAAGCCGAGCTTCAAGGCATTCTCTTTTGCCTTGGCGATCATTTCCGGGGTGAAGTCCACGCCGATCACGCGGCCATCCTCCCCTACTTCGGCACGCGCGACGAAACAATCGTTGCCCGCACCCGATCCAAGATCGAGAACGGTATCTCCTTTTTTGATGCCTGCGAATTCCGTGGGCAGGCCGCAGCCCAACCCCAGATCGGCATCGGGCACATAGCCGCTCACTTTTGAATAATCATCCGTCATTATGTTATACACCTCGGTGCTGCATCCACCGGCCCCACAACAAGAGCTGGCATTGGTAGTCTTGTCCTGCAGGGCGATCTCCGCATACTTCGCGCGTACCATTTCCTTAATGTTCGCGGGGGTTTCCATTGCTTTCATTTTTTGCTGGTGGTGTTAGGTGTGCAACATTCTGCTGCTGGCGGAACGTATTCTTCAAGGAACGTGTTGAGGTACTTCTGCACCTTCTTCCATTCCCGGGGATCGATGCAGTAGCATACGGTCTTGCCTTCGATATCGCCGGTTATCAGCCCGGCCTCCTTCAGTTCCTTCAGGTGCTGGCTCACGGTGCTCTGGCTCAACGGCAGCTCATCCACGATATCACCGCAGATGCAGGTGCGCCGCTGCATGAGCACGCGCAATATCGCCACACGGGCCGGATGACCGAGCGCCTTGGCATACCGGGCTATCCGGTTATCGATCGCGGGAATTCGTCCAGCTTCGCCGTTCCCATGATGGTACAAAGATACATCGTATTATTACGATAAGACTATTGGGGTTAATTTTTTCCGATCGTGGATCGGGCGAACATGAACCCTTCACGTAAAAACACCCACGGGTTTACAAAATGAATCGCGAAGCGAATGGATGGTGGACCTCTTACTTCCACTTTCGCATACTAAGGAAGATCTGTCGCAGCAAAGGCATTATCCATTCGATCCGTGTGATCCGCGGATAAACAAGGAAGCCGCGAACCTCTTCGCACCAGCCGCGCCATCCCCGCCCCAGCCCTACTTTCGCGGAGCCAAAACCCGATCGCCAGATCGGATCCTCTGCGGAATCCCATCCATGAGCGCAACCATCGACATCGAAGTCTCCCGTAACGAAGACCACAACAAACTCGCCGTCTCCGACCTGCACAAGCGCCTGAAGAAGATCCACCTCGGTGGCGGAGAGAAGCGGCTGGCCGATCAGCGCGCCAAGGGCAAGATGACCGCCCGCGAGCGCATCGATGCCCTCCTCGATCCCAAGAGCCCGCGGATCGAGATCGGAGCATTCGCCGCTGATGGCATGTACGC
>JAEYYE010000384.1 GCA_023430945.1 Bacteroidota bacterium | reverse complement strand
ACGTACCAATGGTCGAACATGTCCACCGCAGCATCGATCATGGTGAATTCGACCGGCACATATGGCGTTACGGTAAGCAATGGCTATTGCACTGCATCCGATGCGATCGATGTGCAGGTGGATCCATTGCCAGTGGATGAACTTGTGGACGCCGTTGATTGCGTCGGCGAGAGCATCATTCTCAATGCTGGGAACAATGGATCGGACCATATCTGGAATACCGGTGAAAGCACGGCCACGATCGAAGTGACCACACCGGGAACGTACAGCGTATCCATTACGAACCAGGCCGGATGTTCGGCCACTTATGATGCATCCGTGCAATTCATTCAACCACCGATCGTGCAACTCGGGAACGATACAGTGCTCTGCAGCGGACAGATCCTTGTTCTGGATGCCGGCCCCACGTCACAAGGCATGTATCTCTGGAACACTGGCGCCACAACGCGCACCATCGCGGTGAGCGCGGCCGGGACGTATGGTGTTTCAGTGAACAACGGCTATTGCTCACGAGAGGATCAGATCACCGTACTCTTCGATCCCGCGCCACACCGCATCCAGGATCGGCAGCATCAATTCTGCCTGGATGATGAACCATATCATGTGGTACTGGATGCAGGGAACACCGGGTCGCAGTACCAATGGTCCACCGGTGATACGACACGAACCATCGACGCGACGGAGTATGGATCGTTCACTGTGATCATCACCAATGAATACGGTTGTTCGCTCACCGATTCAGTGCAGGTGATCGAATTCTGTCCCTCCACCATCTTCCTTCCCAACACGTTCACACCGAACGGCGATGGCATGAACGACATCTTCCTGCCCGTCGGGAACAACATCGCGAGCCTGAAGCTCATGATCTTCGATCGATGGGGCACCATGATCTTCCAGAGCACCGATCCCACGATCGGTTGGGATGGCACCTATCGTGGTGAATTCGTGACCGACGACATCTACGTCTGGCGGATCAATTACCGCTTTTACGAGGATCGGAACGGAAAGCTTGGCATGGAGAAGGAAATGACCGGCCACATCCAGGTGCTGCGCTGATCAGAGCTTCAACTCGAAATCATCCGCATCGAGATCGGCCGGAAATTTTTTACGGAAGGCCTGCAATTCTGCTGCATGCAGCACCGCATTGATGGTCGCGAGCGTGGCTGGCTCCGCAGCAGCGACCATCGCTCCCTTCGGATCCAATACCACACTATCACCGGTATAATGTATGCCATTGCCATCCATCCCGACCCGGTTCACCCCGGCCACGTATGATCGGTTCTCGATCGCGCGGGCGATCAGAAGCTGGCTCCATGCATATCGCCGCGCTTCTGGCCAATTGGCCACGTAGAGCATCAGATCATGATCGTTCCTGTTCCTGCTGAACACCGGGAAACGCAGATCGTAGCACACTTGAAGAAGGATGCGCCAGCCCTGCCAGTTCACCACGACACGTTCCATGCCGGCTGCGAAATGTTGATGCTCACCCGCCATTCGGAACAGGTGCCTTTTGTCGTATTGCGAAATGGTCCCATCAGGCCGTGCGAAGATCCCACGATTGAAATAGCGGCCATTCTCCGTGATGATCGCACTGCCATAGATCGCCGCTCGGGAACTCTTCGCCTGGTCCCGCATCCAAAGCACCGTAGGGCCGTCCATCGTTTCGGCGAGCCGCTCACTGTTCATGGAAAAACCGGTGTTGAACATCTCGGGCAGCACGATCAGATCGGTATTCCCGGCCAGCGATCGGATCTCGTGCGCGAACATTTCACGGTTGGCCGCCGCATCCTCCCAATGGAGCATGGATTGAACAAGGGAGATCCTCAGATCGCGCATAGTCTTTCGAGGGCAAGGTCGAGTGTGTGATCCTGTTTGGCGAAACAGAAGCGAAGAAGCCGCCGGTCCTTCGGTGGATCGTTATAGAACGGCGAGAGCGGGATCGCAGCGACACCATGCTCACGGGCCAGCCTTTCGGCGAAGACCAGATCCTTCTCCTCGCTGATCCTGGAATATTCCATCACCTGGAAATACGAGCCTTCGAAGGGCAGTGGATCGAACCGTGAAGCGCGCGCCCCGGCGAGGAATCGATCGCGCTTCTGTTGATACAGATCCGCCAGTTGAAGGTGTGGGGATCCATTCCGCATATAGGCCGCCAGGGCATGCTGCATCGGCGTGTTCACGCTGAACACATTGAATTGATGCACTTTCCGGATCAGCTTCATCAATGGTGCGGGGGCGATCACGTACCCGATCTTCCAGCCGGTGCCATGGTAGGTCTTTCCGAAGCTGAGAACTACGACGCTCCGATCGCGCAGATCGCTGTGAAGCATCACACTTTCATGCCTTTCCCCATCGAACACGATATGCTCATACACCTCATCGCTCAACAGCAATATGTCCGTGGGCGCGAGCATCTGTCGTATCTGTTGCAGGTCCGATCCACGCAGGATCCTTCCCGCTGGATTGTGTGGCGAATTGATGATGAGCATCCTGGTGCGTGCATCGATCGCCGCCCTTACAGCATCCGCATCGAACCGCATGTCAGGCCCCACGGGAACATGTACCGGGGTTCCGCCGGCGAGCCGCACCGCCGGTGCATAACAATCATACGCCGGATCGATCACGATCACTTCATCGCCAGGATGGATGAGCGCCATGATCGTGGTGAAGATCGCCTGTGTAGCGCCCGCTGTGATCGTGATCTCCGTACCAGGATCGTACACCGCACCGTAGGGATCCTCCACCTTGTGCGCGATCGCTTCGCGCAACTCCGGCACACCGGGCATCGGCGCATACTGGTTCCTGCCTTCGCGCATCGCATCATGCACCAACCCGATCAATACTGGATCGAGCGGCAGATCAGGAAAGCCTTGGGAGAGGTTGATCGCACCGGTCTCCACAGCGAGCTGGCTCATCACCGAGAAGATGGTGGTGCCGACCCCGGGAAGTTTATCGGCCAGTGACCTCAATGCTGGTTCGTTCATTGTTCATCGCGGTGCGATCGCACCAAAGTAGATGATCCCGCAGTGCGGGATCATCGCAATGTCAAGATCGGAGCTCTCCTATTCCTTGAAGCCGAGAAGGATCGCCACGCAACCCACATGCACCATGTCCCCACCACCAGGCCGATCGGGCACGGTCACCACCACTTTCATCTGCGTGGTCCCAGCTGCCTTCAGATCGAAGCTCGGCCGGGGATCGCTGGCAAGACTTTCGAAGATCGTCCTTCCTGTGGGATCCACGAGCTTCCAATTCACTTCACCAAGGATCGGGTGGCTGCAGACCAGTACACGATATTCCTGGCCACTGAACAGCGTAAGGTTCACTTCGGCCTCTTCGCCCGGTGATAATTGCGCCGCATTGAACGTCTCATTGAACTTGTAAGGCGCCAGTGCCGGAACACATTTGTTCTTCGCGAAACTGCGGCATTGCGCCTGCAGCCCGAACGATACGAGCAT
>JAEYYE010000356.1 GCA_023430945.1 Bacteroidota bacterium | reverse complement strand
CATACTCCGGCACAAGGCGCGGATTGGGTACCACCACTGCACCGGGTTCACTTTCGAACATCTTTCCGATATCATCGATGTTCGGCGCGCGGAAACCGGTGCTCAGGTCCAACGAAAATTTCCAATCCTTGCCGGGACGGTGAGCAGCGCCAAGATTACCGGTGACCGCGCTGTTCATTAGACTGGCTTCAGTGATCGGATAAGGAAAGAGCATGGTATCGAAATCGCAATGCAATTGTGCGGCATTGTAGCGAACACCCCCGATAAGGGTGAGCTTTTCGGTGACATCGAAGATCGCTCCAGCGTATACCGAAGCTGTGCCCCATTCCGATCCGTCCGGATAGCGGGAATTGATGCGCTGATCGACAGTGGTGCCGATATCAGATAAGGACCCGGATGAGTTCACCATGTTCTGCACGAACTCTCCGCCATACAGCAGTTGGAGCCTTTCCGAGATCTCCTTGTTCAGGTCCAGAATTGCCCAGATGCCCGATACCCACTCGGTCTGGCTGCGCTTGGTGGCGCTTTGGAAATTCCGATCATGGCGGCTTTCGCCATATTCCTGGTGCGCCACCACCAAGCGCGCCTTGTCGTAGATGCCATGGCTACGTGAATGACGCACGTGAACACTCCTCATCGTCCATTCCTGCGGACCGTAATACCATTCCGCGCTGCGCGGGTCACCATTCGCTCGAAGTTCGATCAGCCTATCGTATCGTGGGATATCGCTGGTGGTGCTGTGGTAGTAGTTCAAGCCGATCTCCAGCGGTTCGACAGGCTTATAGGCCAGCTTCGCGATGAACATCTGTTGATCGAAGGCACTTCCCACCTGCAGTTCTGGATCTGGGTTCACGACCATGCTGTCTGTGAGGTGGTCGGGAAAAACTGGACAGGGATTGGGCTTAGCCTAACTTCCTGACCGATGAGCCGAAGAGATAGACGCAAGTTCACCGCCACGTTCAAAGCTGAAGTGGTGCTGGAGGCGCTCCGTGAGCGCAAAACGATAAGCGAGCTGGCCCAGCAGTTCGACCTGCATCCCAACCAGATCGCCACTTGGAAAAGGGAGTTCCTTGAAGGAGCGGCCTCTGTTTTCGAGACGAAGAAGGATCCCCAGCAGGATTCCCTTCAACAGGAGCGCGACCAGCTGTTCCAGCAGATCGGAAAGTTGCAGGTAGAGAACGACTTCTTGAAAAAAAAGGTGCTGCGATGAGCCGATCCGAACAACGCGCTTCGATCGATCGGATGCACCCCACCCTGAGCATCAGTAAGCAATGCAATGCCCTTGGACTCTCGCGCAGCACGCTGTATTACAAGCCACGTGAAGCGAAGGAGGAAGATCTGCGGATCATGCGGCTGATGGATGAATTACACCTGGAGGATCCCACCAGGGGCACGCGCCGGATGAGTGATGAGCTAAAGGATCTGGGTATGAAGATCGGACGAGATAGGGTGCGCAGCTTGATGAGGCGGATGCGCATGGCCTGCGTTTATCGCCGCCCACGCACCACGGTGATCGATAAGACCAGGTTCAAGCACCCTTATCTGCTCAAGGGTCTAAAGATCGAGCGAGCCCACCAGGTGTGGGCGATCGACATCACCTACATACCCATGCGTGGCGGCTACATGTACTTGTGCGCGATCATTGATCTGTGGAGCCGGTACATTGTAGGCTGGAGCGTGAGCAACACCATGGATGCTGAATGGGTATGCCATGTAGTGCGCGATGCGTTAAGCAATTACGGCGCCCCCGAGATCATCAACAGTGATCAGGGCAGCCAGTTCACCTCGGATGAGTATCAGAAACTCTTCCGGGAAGGAGCACACTGCGCAGGAGTACGCATAAGCATGGATGGTAAAGGCCGGGCCATAGATAACGTTTTCATCGAACGCTTCTGGCGAACCCTGAAGCACGACCACATCTACCTGCGGCCACCTGAGGATGGGGTGGATCTGTGCCGGACTTGTGCACAGTTCATCCACTATTACAACCATCGCCGCAAGCACTCGAGCATCGGCAAAGTGCCACCAGTCAAGCGGTTATCCATAGCCGCATGAGTTCTTCACAACAACCCCGGGTTATGAGTCTCCCCAGACCCCTCAAAAAACAACAACATCACAACTTAAACTTGTCTGAGAACTGTCCAGACAAACCCGACCACCTCATGCCGCCAAAGCTGGTGACTCGGCACAATAAGTGACAATCGGTTCATCATGAGAGGAAAAATAGTCAACACGCACTCACCTCAAGGATGGATGCTGCGACCTACCAGCCACAGTAATATTACCGATGCTACTCTTTCATAAACCAATCCCTGACAAAAGCAGCAACAGCAATTCGGATTCGATCCTACAACAAGTTCTTTCACTTTCCTAATAATTTAACAGGATCGGTTGATAACTCATTTAAGGATCACCTTCTATTCTTTAATTAGACAAGCAGCCTCCACCGACCCTTTCCTTTGCCCCATGCGCGCATGGACCCTTACCGCCCACGGATCACCTTCGAAAGTCTTGCAATTGCGCGAGCACCCCGATCCGGTGCCGAAGGCCGATCAGGTGTTGATCGAATGCGAAGGCTTCGGGTTGAATTTCGCCGATGTGATGGCAGTGAAAGGGCTGTACCGCGAAGCGCCTCCGCTGCCCAGCGTGCTCGGCTATGAAGTGGTCGGCCGGATCACCGCTTGCGGCGCAAAAGCACCTGCGGACCTGATCGGAAAACGGGTCGTTGCGCTCACGCGTTTCGGGGGCTACGCACAGAAAGCCGTCACCGATCATCGCGCGGTGGTGCCCATTCCCGATCATGTCACTATCGGTGAAGCGGCAGCGCTGGCGACACAAGGATCGACCGCGTGGTATGCTGCGAAATTCCTGGCCAACATCCAGCCATTGGAACGTGTATTGATCCACAGTGCGGCCGGTGGTGTTGGGCATTTGCTGGTGCAGCTTGCGAAGAATAGCGGCTGCGAAGTGTTCGCCATCGCGAACGGTGTGAAAAAGCTGGAATTCCTGCGCACCATGGGCGTGGACCATGTCTTCGATCGGGGTGCAGGTGATCATTACGCGCAGATCAAGAAAGCGCTCGCGGGAAGGAAGTTCGACGTGAGCTTCAATGCGGTTGGTGGAAGCACGTTCAAGAAGGATATGGAGCTGATCGGAAGCGGTGGCCGGATCGTTCTTTTCGGCGGATCGGAACGCGGCGGTATCGGAAGTTTCGGAACACTGCGTTTTGTACTACGTATGGGCATTTCGATCCCGATCTTTTTGATGATCGCCAGCCGCAGTATACTTGGCGTGAACATGTATAGGATCAGCAAGCAGAAACCGGAACTCGTTTCGCTCTGTCTGCTGCGCTGCGTGGAAGCGTTCAACAATGGGATCCTTCGTCCGTATGTGCATGCCGAATTCGATCACCACCAATTGGTCGAGGCGCATAAGGCCCTTGCAAGTGGGAATACGATCGGGAAAGTGGTGGTGAAGTGGTGAGCGGTGCGGAGCCGCTAACTATAGGAGCGGAAACTCCGCAGACCGCCTGTAAAGTCGGACGAGGAGTTGCGGCCCTTCGACTCCGCTCAGGGTAAACTATCAGCCCGGTGACGGCCTGCCCTGAGCGAAGCCGAAGGGTGGGCCGGCATTCGCCCAAATATTTCCGATCGTGCGCTGCGATAACTTTGCGTCATGCGCAAGCATGAAACCACGCTGCTCCCATTGCCTTTCAAGGATTGGGCGCTGGGGCTTGATGTGCCGCTGCTGATCGCGGGACCGTGCAGTGCTGAGAGCGAGGAGCAGGTGCTTGCGGCTGCGCGCGGAATAGCTGAGGAGGGCCGCACGAAGGTCCTTCGCGCTGGGATCTGGAAACCGCGTACACGGCCGGGCCAATTTGAAGGCGCCGGCACCAAGGCGCTTGCCTGGCTGAAGCGCGTGAAGGAACAGACCGGCCTGCTGGTGATGACCGAAGTGGCCACCGCCGAACATGTGGAAGCCTGCCTGAAGGCCGGGATCGACATGCTTTGGATCGGCGCACGCACCACGCCCAACCCCTTCAGCGTGCAGGATATCGCCGATGCGCTCACCGGCGTAAACATCCCGGTATTCGTGAAGAACCCGATCAATCCCGACTTGCAGCTGTGGATGGGTGCTTTGGAGCGGATCGAACGTGCCGGGATCACACGGATGGCCGCGATCCACCGAGGTTTCAACTGGTTCGAACGTACCCCATACCGCAACAGTCCGATGTGGGAATTCCCGATCCGTTTGAAGGCGGCCTTCCCGGAGCTGGAACTGATCTGTGACCCCAGCCACATCGCCGGAAGCCCGGATAAGTTGGGCGCGATCGCACAACAGGCGCTGGATATCGGTTTCAGCGGCCTGATGGTGGAGGTGCATCCCGATCCTCCCAGGGCGCAAAGCGACGCACAGCAGCAGATCACCCCGAACCGGTACGCGGAATTGATCGGCAGCCTGATCTTCCGCCAGGCACACCCCTCGGCGAAACTCACCGATCGGTTACAGGAATTACGCGACGTGATCGACCAGCTGGACGAGGAGATCGCCCAAAAGCTCGCATCGCGCATGGATGTGGCCGAGCGGATCGGCGATCACAAGCGCGAACACCATGTGGCGATCCTGCAGCCTGAACGTTGGGAACGGATCATGCGACAGCAGTTACGCCTGGGGGAAGACCTTGGCCTGAGCCGCGAGTTCATCCAGGAATTCATGGATGCCATCCATCGGGAAAGCATCCGCCGCCAGAGCGGTACGGTGGAGCTTACCGATCGCGACCTGCGGACAGGATCACCATTTTACACCGGAAATGGCTGAGCGCTGCTGACAGCCGATCCCGCTATCTTTAGACGCCCCTGCAAGGGGAACCTGATCCTTCTTCCATGTTGAAAAAATACGCTGCGGCCGTAACGCTTTCGCTCTGCACCTTGTTCCCACTGCATGCGCAGCTGGGCTTTACCAATGCGAGCAACCAGTTGAGCAACACCACCAACAGCGGTGGTTGCATAGGTGTGGTGGATGTGAACGGCGATGGCCTGGATGACCTCGCCAAGCTTCACCTGAGCACCGAGTTCTTCGTGGACCACCAGAATCCCGATGGATCATTCACGCTGGTGAACTATGGTGAGATCTCGAACCAGGAGCAATGGGGAATGAGCATCGGCGACATCAGCAACGATGGACATAAGGACCTGATCAGCGGTGGCAATGGCGATGGGGTGCATTACCTGCGGATCAATTCCGTGGGAAGTTCCACCTTGGTGGACCTGAACAACGACAACATGTTCATGCAATGCAACAACATCGCCGACATCGATTCGGACGGCAACAACGACTTCTTCGCCTGTGGCGATGTGGCCGCACCGAAGATCTGGATGAACGATGGCGCAGGCGATCTGCTCTATGATGTTTCCATGATGGACTTCGCCACGGACCCATCCACCGATGGAAGCGGGAACTATGGCAGCGTGTGGACCGATTTCGACAACGACGGCGATCTCGATCTGTACATCGCCAAATGCCGGCAGGGCGTAACCAATATGCAGGACCCGCGGCGTTGGAACCGCCTATTCGTGAACGACGGCAATGGCAACTACACCGACCTTGCGGCACAGTACGGTGTGCAGGTGAAATATCAATCCTGGACCGCAGACTTCGGTGATATCGACAACGATGGCGACATGGACCTGGTGGTGACCAACCATGATCACACGATCCAGCTTTTCGAGAATGACGGCACCGGCAATTTCACCGAGATCACCGCTGGCAGCGGATTGGAGATCACCGGATTCTTCCTGCAAAGCAAGTTCGTGGACTTCGATAACGATGGCCTGCTCGATCTGCTGATCGCCGGTGGGATCGAAAGGCTCTTCAAGAACAATGGTGACAAGACCTTCACCAATGTACCCGGTCTTTTCCCTGCTGGAAAAGCGATGCACAGCTTCGCGACCGGCGACCTCAACAACGATGGTTTCATGGATGTTTTCGCCAGCTACGGCAGCGGCTATGTTGACCCGGACATGTCCTTTCCCGATCGGTTGTGGATGAACAACGGCAACGACAACCACTGGTTGAGCGTACGCCTGCAAGGCACGGAAAGCAATCGCGATGCGATCGGCGCGCGGGTAACGATCACAGGTCCCTGGGGTACGCAGATCCGCGAAGTGCGCGCCGGTGAGAGCTATGGCATCGTCACCACCTTCGCCTGCAATTTCGGGCTGGGCCATGAAACGGTGATCCCCACCCTGACCATCGATTGGCCGAGCGGCCAGCAGGAAGTGTTCACCAACATCGATGCGGACCAGACGATCACGGTGATCGAAGGAACATGCATCAGCCCATCTGCGGAGATCGGCTTTGCAGGTGCTGACGTGCTCTGTTCCGGTGGCGGATCGATCACGTTGACCGCCGATCCGGGCTTCAACTACAGTTGGTCCACCGGTGAGACCACGCAACAGATCGAAGTGGACGAACCAGGCAATTACACGCTCACGGTGGATGATGGTTCTTCCTGCACCGGCACGGCAAGTGTCTTCATTCCGCTCGATCCGGATGAAACTCCCGTGATCGCCAACGATGCCGAGATCACCATTTGTGATGGACAGATCGTAACGCTCATTGCCACATCCGAATATCCGATGCAGTGGAGCAACGGCATGAACGGGCCTTCGATCGAAGTGGATCAGGCCGGCATCTACACAGTGACCGTTGAAGGCACCTGCCAGGATTTCACCAGCGCCCCTGTGGAGATCACGGTTCTGCCTGCACCTGCCGCACCGGTCGTGGAGGATGCGACCATCAACATCGGTGAACAGGCCACCTTGATCGCGGACGGAGAGAACATCCAGTGGTTCGATCAGCCGGATGCATCAACTGCGATCGCCATTGGGAACGAATTCCAGACACCCGTGCTCGATGTGACGACATCGTATTGGGTATCCGCCACGATAGAAC
>JAEYYE010000308.1 GCA_023430945.1 Bacteroidota bacterium | reverse complement strand
CCCGAGCTTCGGTCCATGTAGGATGCCTTGGTTCCATGACGATCGATCCTTCAAATAGCTCCCGGAATTGTTCCAGAAAGTCCAGTACATGATCCTCCGCCTCCAATGATGGTGGTGTCTGCACGAGGATCGGCCCCAGCTTCTCACCGAATTCCTGTGCGAGTGCGATGAATTCCTTCAACGCCGGGATGGCACCCTGGAACTTCAATTCGTGTGTGATCCGTTTGCTCAACTTCAAAGAGAAACGGAAGTGATCCGGAACACATTCGATCCATTTCCTCACTGTTGCCGCGCGTGGCAGCGCGTAGAACGTACGGTTCAATTCCACGGCGTTGAAAATGCCTGAGTAGCGCTGCAGGTGCGAACCCGCGCTTGTTGCAAGATGCGCCTGATCGGTCGGGATCGACCAGCCGGCCACACCGACATGCACCTTCGATCGGAAAAGTGGATCGGATCCTTTCACGATCGTTGATCCCTGCCGATCGGATGCCGCAGCCGATCGATCTAGCTTTACGACCGACCAATTGCGCAGCCTGATGGAAATGGGAACTGAGACCACGCTGGCCGAAACATGCCGCGCGTGGGATGAAGCGATGATCCGCAATGATGCGGATGAGATCGGTGCTTTCATGAGCTCTGACTGGGTGATCGTGGGTACAGACGGCGGCATTACTCCGCGATCGAAGTTCCTGGAAAGTATCCGCAGCGGCGATCTGGTTCACACCCGCATGGACAGTGAGGAGACGCGCGTGAAGACCTACGGCGATACCGGTGTGGTGATCGCGCGAGGAACCAGCGTCGGCACTTACAAGGGTGAGCCGTTCAACTATTTCGAATGGTCGCAGAGCGTATTCATCTACCTGAGCGAGCGCTGGATCTGTGTTTCCACGATGTTGACGCCGGTGAAGAAATAGGTCGGTGGATCGGGGAAGCGTAAAGCTTGAAGGATAGCATTTGCTTCGGTCTGGATCTGCGTTAGGGATAGCAGCGGAAAGCCCGCAGGCCGTGCATTTGACGGCCGAGGACTTGGAGCGAATAGCCCGGCCACGCCTTTCTTAAGGCGGGGCAACGCCAAAGGATCCCAGAAGTGGCCCTTCAATTGATAGGAAGAACAATTATCGTATTTCGAACCTTTTATACGTTGATCCTCTTCTTGTGCGAAATCCATTACTCGTAGTCATCCTGCTGCTTTGTATCGGCTTCTCCTGGCGCATCCATGAGGTGGGCCAGCAACGCCAGAAGCTCCGCACCGATCAGGCGGAGATCATGCACATCACCTACGGCATGTTCGATCCATCGCAATGGAAGGTGATGATCATGGCGATCATGGAACTGAAGATCGAAGAGTTCGAGCTGAGCGGCGAGAACCGCAAGGAAGTGCGCAAACGTGTGATCGATCTGATGAACGGGCTGATCACCAAAGTGGAGGAAGTGGTGAAGGAGAGCAATAAGGAGAAAGGGATCGGTGGTGCCGTGAAGCAGGGGCTGTTCAACTTCCTGGTTGATATCGATGCACTGCGTGAAGGCATTCCCGGTTATGCGGACATGATCGTGGGTTACGTGAACGATCCGAAGAACAAGGACGACATGAAGGAATTCGCGCTGACCAAGCTGGATGAACTGGGCGAAACGACCTCTGGCAACGTGAACGATTCACTGCTGCAGGCGACCACGGCGCCCTATTGTGCCATGACCAGCGAACTTGAAGCACATGAGGTGATCGAGATCCTGCTGACGCGAACAGATACAGAACTCAGGTATCTCTATGGGGCGCTGGGCGTGGGCGTGCTCGGCCTGCTGACCATCGCGTTCGGGGCACGCCGCGGGGATCGGATGCCGCTGATCGCCCTGATCGCCGTGGGCATCCTGTTGCTTCTATTGGGCCTTTCCTTGCCAATGATCGACATTGAAGCGCGGATCGAACACTTTGAGCTGATCCTCCTGGGTGAGACCGTCACTTTTTACGATCAAGTGCTCTTCCACCAGAGCAAAAGCATTCTTCAAGTGGTGAAGGTGCTGCTGGCTGAACGAAAGGCCGAACTGATGTTGGTAGCGGTGCTGATCTTCGGCTTCAGCGTGCTGATCCCGGCAACGAAAATGCTGCTCTCCCTGATCTCCTTGGTGCGCGGTCGCGGCATCGGCGGAAAAGTGCCGCAATTCCTGCTGTACAAGGCCGGCAAATGGAGCATGGCCGATGTGATGGTGGTTGCGATCTTCATGGCCTTCATCGGTTTCAACGGCGTGGTGAACAGTCAGCTCGCGACCTTGGAAGAGCATGCCGGCGAATTACATGTGCTCACTACCAACAACAGCTCTTTGCAAGTGGGTTTCTACATGTTCACGGCGTATTGCCTGATCGGGCTGATCAGTTCGGCGGTGTTGAAGAAGGCGTTGGGGAATGGAGAGGGGTAAAACGGTTCGGAGCTGGATCGGAACTGCCATTCCCCGCACCACTGCCGCCTTTCCCCGATCGCTGGCCAACCTTTCAGCACTGAGATGCGTTAAACGGAAAGAACGTTGACCTTCAATGGCGATCCGTACCTCATTCAAGCGGGGAATTCGACAATCCCAACAAGCCGCTGATTATTTCAAAGGCGTGGTGGATGTGTTGATCCATGAGATCGTGGCGGGGCTTGAAGAGCATTGTTATAGCATCACCAGCATCAAGGGACCATCACTTCGGCTGCATGTCTGGAGCAGTTCCGTGCTATCCAAGGAGGAACTGCACGATCTGATGGAATTGCTTATGACGCTGCGCACCGAAGTGGACGCCCTGCAGGAGGATCATGCAGCAAGACAACACGTGGCCGATCTGGCGGCCGGCTGGCTGAGCGAACGATTCAATGGCGCTGATCTTTATGTGGAGCTCACAGTGTTGGACAACATCGGCGAGCGGCCGGAATTCACACTTGCGCTATTGCATGGCCGGTGCGCCATGTTCAGCACCAACGAATGCCTCTTCAGCTGGCTGGACCAGGACATATTCGGCCTCACGCTGGCCGGGCAGGGAAGTTTCCTGCTGGAGATAGTGCCGGATGATGTCGCATCGCCGCGCTGGAAGCAGGCTTCCTAGGTTCTTCTCTCGTGCATGCCTCTTGAAGCTTGAAGCTTCACTCCCGCGATCCGCTTCCGCCTTCCCCGCTCTTGCGCCGTTGCTCGATCTGCATCGGGTTCGGCCAACTCCTCTCCCGCTCCTTGAAAAGATCAAAACGTGAGGGCATGATCCGTTGTGGCCAGGCGTTGTTGTTCATGTCCACATCCGCCGTTTCCAGGAAGGGATCCAGCAATATGCTCTTCACCTCCCTCTCCTTTACGAAGACCTTGCTCACGCTGTCGCTCGTCTTCCAGATCTCGGCAGGGATGCGCTCGATCTCCGCGGTGCCATCAACGAACTCCCATTCAATGATCAGCGGCATCACCAACCCACCGATATTATCGAATGAGATCTCGTAGAAGTGCAGGTCCTTTTCGATCGCCTGGCGCTCAGCCGGTGTCAATGAAGACATCAACTTGTCATAAGCTTCCTGCATGCGTGGTGTGGGCGTGAACCGGTCGTAGCTGTTGTAGAAATCTTTCGTTTCCGGATCACGGATCACCACTGTTCCGGCCAGATCCTTCCGATTGCGTTCGTTGCCGATATCCTTCGGTTGCTTCTGTTGATCGCCGCGCAGGACCTCCTGTCTTGCCAACGGTTCGGCGGGATTCAATTTCAAGTACCGCACATTGCGGATCGCGATGTCCACATTATCGATCGTATAGAACCAGCCACGCCAGAAC
>JAEYYE010000206.1 GCA_023430945.1 Bacteroidota bacterium | reverse complement strand
TCTGACTTCCGACTAAAGACTTCCGACTCACACCCCAGCCCGTAACTTCGCCACTCGCGCTCTACTTGCAGATCATGGCCATACTCGCATCGAAGAAGGAGAAAGAGGTGAAGAACAAGTACGCACCCGATCAGGAGACGCTCCTGCGCGCGTGGGAGCTGATGTGTACTGCGAAGGCGATGACGGAGATCTACGAGGAGAACGCGAAGTTCACCAGCAAGTACGTGCATGCCACCAGCCGCGGCCACGAGGCGATCCAGCTGGCGCTCGGGCTTCAATTGAAAGCGCAAGACTTTGTGGCGCCGTATTACCGTGATGATAGCATTCTGCTGGGCATCGGCATGGAGCCGTACGAGCTGATGCTGCAGTTGATGGCCAAGCGCGACGATCCGTTCAGCGGTGGGCGCACGTATTACGGCCACCCGAGTCTGCGGCGCGAGAACATGCCGAAGATCCCGCACCAGAGCAGCGCCACTGGCATGCAGGCGATCCCCACAACCGGCACCGCGCTTGGTTTGTGGTATAAGGAACAAGCGGGCATCAAGCACGATGCGCCTGCCACTGAAAGTGATCCACCGATCGTGGTGTGTTCACTCGGCGATGCAGCGATCACCGAAGGAGAAGTGGCCGAGGCTTTCCAGATGGCGGTGCTGAAGAGGCTTCCGATCATCTACCTGGTGCAGGACAATGAATGGGACATCAGCGCGAGTGCCGATGAGATCCGCGCGGGCGATGCGAGCGATTACGCGAAAGGTTTCAAAGGGCTTGAGGTGCGGCAGGTGGATGGATCGGACTTCATTGCTAGTTATTCGACGTTGAATGAGGTGATCGACTTGGTGCGCAAGGAGCGGAGGCCATTCCTTGTACATGCGAAGGTGCCGCTGTTGAACCATCACACGAGCGGCGTGCGCATGGAATTCTATCGCACGAAGGAGAATCTTGCGGAGCACAAGAAGCGCGATCCGTTCCCGAAATTCTTCCAGCAATTGCTTGATCTGCGGATCCAACAGCAAGGGTTGAAGGAGTTGGAGAAAAAAGCGATCGCAAAAGTGAAGGCCGATTTCGATCGGGCGCGGAATGCCGAAGATCCTACGCCGGAGGATCTCACCACACATATGTTCGCCGAGACGTCGATCACTGAGGAAAAAGGCGAGCGCGCACCGAAAGATCGCGAACCCACAGTTATGGTGGATAGTGCGCTGTTCGCGATCCGTGAGCTGATGCAGGAGGATCCGCGCTGCCTGTTGTATGGTCAGGATGTGGGTGGGAGATTGGGCGGTGTGTTCCGCGAGGCGGCCACATTGGCGCGTGATTTCGGCGATCACCGGGTGTTCAACACACCGATCCAGGAGGCATTCATCATCGGCAGCACCGTGGGCATGAGCGCCGCCGGTTTGAAACCGATCGTGGAAGTGCAGTTCGCCGATTACATCTGGCCGGGGCTGAATCAATTGTTCACGGAGGTCGCGCGCAGTTGCTACCTGACGGTGGGCAAGTGGCCAGTGAGCTGCATCATCCGCGTTCCGATCGGCGCCTACGGAAGCGGCGGCCCGTACCACAGCAGCAGCGTGGAAAGCGTGTTGTGCAATATCAAGGGCATCAAGATCGCATACCCTAGCACCGGCGCAGATCTGAAGGGGTTGATGAAGGCCGCCTATCACGATCCGAATCCGGTGGTGATGCTGGAGCACAAGGGGCTTTATTGGAGCAAGATCAAGGGCACGGAGGATGCGAAGACCATAGAGCCATCGGCGGATTACGTGATCCCGTTCGGAAAGGCGCGCATTGTGCAGGAAGCCGATCAAGCATCGATCGAAAAAGGCGAGGCCGCAGCGATCATCACCTACGGCATGGGCGTCTATTGGGCGAAGGCCGCTGCGAAAGAGTTCAAGGGCCGGGTCACCATCATCGATCTGCGCACGCTGGTGCCGTTGGATGAAGAGACGGTGATGAACACCGTACGATCACATGGTCGTTGTCTCGTGGTGACGGAGGAACAGCTCACCAACAGTTTCGCGCAGGCGCTGGCCGGCCGCATTTCCGATCAGTGTTTCGAGAAGCTGGATGCGCCGGTGCGAACGATCGGTTCAGTGGATATGCCGGCGATCCCTTTGAACAGTACGTTGGAGGCTGCGATGATCCCGAGTGCGGAGAAGGTGGGAGAGGCGTTGCGGGAGTTGTTGGGGTATTGAAAGGGGCAAAGAAGTAAATATATAGGAATCATGAACTCAAAATACTGTATTCTTTTTTACTTAATGCTTATTCCTGTCCTTTCTAGTGCTCAAAATTGTAAGTGCAAGAATCTTGATGATGCGTTTCTCAGGCTGTCGTACAATCTCAATATTAAGAATCAACGAATTTACTCGCCAATTGAAGAGAATGTTATCGTAAATAAGGATGGTATTTCAACGATTCGTTATAAATTGAATCCAGATTTGCTTTTAATCGAGAAATGTGCCAATTATCAATTGCGATTAAAGGGTGACTCTTTGACTTTTTTATTCGATGAGGAACGAGAAAAACAACTACTTAATTGGTTAGTTGAAAACTGTCATTAATGATTTGATGTTTAGTTCGAAAATGTTGCAAGAACATCACCTCTACGTCCAACGCACCACTCACCACCACGTATTCGGCGATCCGTTCATGGCTCAGTAGGCACTTGCTGCCAAACATCGGGTGTGGTGTTGCCAATATTCGGATCGTGCATCACATCATCGGTTCCGTAATACTGGCCATGCTGGTTCATCCAATATTGCTGTGAGCCACTTTCGATCTTGATCGCTTCTCCCGTGTGCGGGTTGATGGCGTTCTGTTCCCCTCGGATCGTGTTGATGAACGCATCCTGGTTGCGATCGCTCGCAGCATCCTGCGATCGGTAATTGTTCATGATCGCCTGGTTGGTCGCGTTGGAACTTTCACGGAATGCGCGCTGTTGTGCATCGAACGCTGCCTGGTTCTGTTGCATGCGTGAATTGTGCGCACCCCAACTCTGCTGCGCTTTCATTTGTTCCTGCTGGTTGTAAGCCGCGAAATAGGAAGGGTTATAACGAACGCTGGAAAGGGCGTTCAGCAGGCCAGCCTTCTCCTGTTCGAAGTTGGCGGCATTGGTTTCGAGCATCGTCATGTAGTATCCCCAGTTCACCATGTCGGGGCTTTCCATCGCATTCCAATGCATCACCGCCAGATACCTCCGATCACCTTTTTTCCATTCGCTGGCCAATGCGCGGCAGCTCTTGCGTACCTGCCCGAACGAGACCAGGCCATCCAAGCCTTGCTGGTCCGCCCTGCCGATCATGGGGGCATCTGTTGCGCCCACGAATTCCATTCCCTCCTTGCGCAACTGCGGCTCAATATCCTCGCGCAATAATTGCTCAGGCATCACAGGCTGCCGCATCTTTCCGCCGGACTGTTGGTAGAAGTAGCCCATATCACCACCGGCATACATGAAACTCTGATAGCCGTAATTCTTCACTACGAGATCTTCCGCAGTGACACCCCAATTCCCCGATCGAGGATCGATCGCGAACGTCCAATGCGCTGGCATATCGATCGCAGCCATGGGAATATTCGGATCGGTTCCGGGAATGGTGTGCGTGCGAGTGCCACCCTGTTGTGCCGGCCTCGGTGATGCAGCAATTTCGTTCCGATCGGTTGCTTCCACGGCCGGACCATTCCCCGATATAGCTGCAACGCGTGAGGCCAGCGCATCGTAGTCATTCTCCGGTGAAAAATCTTCAGGAGATTCTTCAATGGTGCCACAAGCGGTGAGAAAGATCAGGCTGAAGGGAAGAAGAAAGATGGGGTTCATTGTCGGCTGCTTACTCCTTTTATCGAAAGCGCAAGTGCAATGTGAACGATCGATCCTAAGATCAGTCCGAGAATATAGCAGATACTTTCGCGAAGTTCGATGCAGATGATGATCTATCGAAATTCCGGTTCCACTGCCTGTGCGATTTTTGCATCATGCAGGAACATCATCTTCAAGTCCAACGCACCGCACGCTACCACGTTCTCGGCGATATCCGCTCAGCAAAAGCGCTCTGGATCGTGGTGCATGGATATGGCCAGCTCGCGCGCTTCTTCCTGAACAATTTCGAAGGATCGGGGGATGATCTGTGCATCGTGGCACCTGAAGGATTAAGCCGGTTCTATCTCGATCCCGAGCACAGCAGGGTGGGGGCCACATGGATGACGCGCGAGGATCGGTTGCACGAGATCGAGGATCATGTGGCATATCTCGATCGGCTGGTAGTTGAGATCATGAAGAACATTCCGGCCGGAATTCCGATGAATGCATTGGGCTTTTCGCAAGGCGTGGCCACCGTGGCGCGTTGGGCGATAAAGGGGAACACGAAGCTCGATCGGTTGGTGTTGTGGGCCGGGTCGATCCCTCCGGAACTTGATCAGGAAGTACTGCGATCATGGCGATCGATGAAGGTCGATCTGGTGATGGGCGAGAAGGACGAGATCATCAAGTCCGCCGACCAGATTGCGATGTTGCAACGCTTGATCTCGGCGGGTGTCAATGCTCGATCGCACACCTTCAAGGGTGCGCATACGCTGGATAGGACGTTGCTCGGCCGTTTGCTCAATGATCGGTGAGCCGATCGAAAGCGTTCAGAAATTCACCGGTTCCGCCTTCCATTTCAACAATTCATCGATCGATCGAACACTTACCGCATGGTAGTTGGGCCGTGCCTTTTCGTAGATCTTCTGCGCCATGATCTTTCCCTTTTCGGTCTGGATCATCTGCGTATAGAGCGGCATCAGGAATTTCCTTCTTCCCACCGTGGTGAGGAACCGTTCCAGCGCATCGAAGGCCGGATCATGATCGTTGCGCACCGCCACTTCAAGCCACGCGGCGAGGATCTCTGAATTGCCGCTGTTCGAGAAGTTGAACGTCCTGTCCAATTCGTTCATGCGCTTCTCATCGATCTGTTGCGGCAGATGGCGCAGGAAATGCATCCATTGGAAGGTGTTCCAACCTTCGGTGTTCAGGCTTGCAGCATCCGTTCCGTTCTTCCATTTTTCGATCTCGGCCTCCACCTTCACAAAAGCATCGCTTGTTGGAATGATCACATTGGAAGGAAGTCCGGGGCCATCCATCCATTCCCGAATGTTCATCTGCACATTGTTCGGCTTTATCAATTTCTCATCCAGGTAGCTGAGGAATCGATCGGTGGTCATGCTCTGGAATGCATGCGTATCGAAGTATTCACGCAGGAACCGATCGAACTTTTCGCGTCCGACTTTCTCCTCCAGTACCCGAAGGAACGCGTTGCCTTTTTCATACGCGATATCGGTCATCCCTTCATCCGGATCGCGGCCTTCAAGCTTCAAGCGCAGATGCGAATCCTCGGGATGTTTGCCTTTCCCGATCTCTTCCAACGTTTCCTGAAGGTCCTGATGCCCGAGCATCCGGTTCATCGCCGCCTGTTCCGCACCGAAGATCTCTTCGAAGATCCGATTCTCGAAGTAGACGGTGAACCCTTCGTTCAGCCAGAAGTCGTTCCATGTGGCGTTGGTCACAAGGTTGCCGCTCCAACTGTGCGCGAGTTCATGCGCTATGAGCGATGTGAGCGACCGGTCGCCTGCGATGATCGTAGGTGTGGCGAAAGTCAAACGTGGATTTTCCATTCCACCGAAAGGGAAACTCGGCGGAAGCACGATCACATCGTAGCGTTCCCAACGGTACGGTCCATAAAGCTTTTCCGCTGCTTCCAACATGCGCTCCATGTCAGCGAATTCGTACGCGGCCTTTTCAACCGTGCCCGGTTCAGCATAGACCCCAGTGCGTTTTCCGATCGGCTTGAATTCAAGATCTCCGATGGAAAGTGCGATCAAGTACGCCGGGATCGGTTGGTCCATCCGGAATTCGTAAATGCCTTCCGCGTTCTTTTCAGTCGGGTTCGATGCGCTCATCACGGCCATCAACTGCGGATCGGTCTTCACCCGCGCGCTGTACGTGATGCGGATGCCGGGGCTGTCCTGGATCGGGATCCACGTGCGGGTAAGGATCGCCTGGCCTTGCGTGAAGAGGAACGGATGCGTCTTGCCGAGCGTCTGCCTGGGCTCCAACCATTGCAAGGCCTTCGATCGTGATGTGGTGCGGTACGCGATGTTCACTTTTTTCACACCCTCGGTAAGCTTCACGATCAGAGGCCGGCCGAGGAAAGTGCTGTCGCCCAACTCGAATTCAGCCTTGGTGCCATTATCCAACGTAACACTGTCGATCACCAGATCCTCGGTATCGAAAACGATCCGATCGGCGTTCGCTTCAATATCATAGCTCGCCGTTCCGCTGATCACGCGTTGCTGCAGATCGGCGGTGATATCCAGATGCAGGTGCTTGATGACCGCTTCCTGCGGACGGGCGTGGCTGTGGTGATCCATTACGTATCCGGTGTTTTCCTGTGGTGGATCGACCGTTCGCTGATCCGTTGATGGCTCCTCAGCACATCCCACGAACAAAGCGGTTGCGGCGATCAAAGTGATCGAAGAAGTTATCCTCATAAGTTCCTTGCAGGGAAGGTGGCAAAGGTAGATCGCGCCACTTTGTTAGCTTTGCAGCCCATTCGGGGTGTAGCGCAGCCCGGTAGCGCACTTGCATGGGGTGCAAGT
>JAEYYE010000193.1 GCA_023430945.1 Bacteroidota bacterium | reverse complement strand
GCGCAAAGCAAAGTACCGCGGCTCGCCAACGACCGGCGTTTCGTGGAAGGCCTTTATTGATCGGGCGCAGTGCTGCGCACCGATCCTGGAATGATGAACGATGCGAACAACTGGCCGTACCGGTTCTGCGCATCGCCCAGGATGAAGTCGGATACGGTGGACCCACTTACCCCGACCAGGCCGAAGTTGTAGCGCGCACCCAATTGCACAGGACCGATGTTAACGGCGAGCCCGAGAAGTGCCCCGGCATCGATCGAATTGAAATTGCCCTGGCCGAGATCACCACCGAGGTCTATCAACGACCCGCTCGTCTCATATTCCGAATTCAGAAGATAACCCACGTAGCCACCACCGTGAAGTTCGAGAGCAGGGATCGGGCGGAACACGGCCATCACCGGTAGATCCACGTAGTTCAACTTGATGCTCGCCTCCTGCCCGATGTTGATGAACGGGATGTTCACGCTCCAATCCGCACCTTTGGTGCTATAGAGCAATTCCGCCTGGTAGCCGATCTGCTTCGCAGGATCGCTCCGGTAGAACAGGCCGGCATGGAAACCGGTTCGGCCGACCGCAGTGTTCACGGTTAGCGTGCTGCTGTTCACTCCAGCTTTTATTCCCAGCATGCCGTCCGTTTGAGCATGCGATCCAACATTGAAAAAGAATGCGCCGATCGCAGCGATCGTGCCTATGCCCAAGGTTCTCATCTTCGTATCGTTGTTGCTCTTCTCTTACAATATCGTGCCAGCCCGATGCATTAGCATCTTTGCGCCATGGCCGCCATCGGCACCGATCTGCAACACGCGGCCGATCTGTTGATCGCCGGTGAACTCGTGGCCATTCCCACGGAGACCGTCTACGGCCTTGCTGGCAATGCATACAATGAAGAAGCCGTACTGAAGATCTTCCAGGTGAAGGATCGGCCGAGCTTCGATCCATTGATCGTGCATGTGGGCGTTAGGGACCGGGTCCGTTCGGTGGCCGCTGTGATCCCTGGATCGGCGCTCGAATTGATGGATGCGTTCTGGCCTGGCCCGCTCACTCTCGTGCTTCCGAAAGAACGATCGATCCCCGACCTGGTGACCAGCGGCCAGGATACCGTTGCGATGCGCATGCCTTCACATCCGATCGCGCTGGAATTGCTCTCACGCCTTCCTTTCCCCCTGGCCGCACCGAGCGCGAACCCGTTCGGATACATCAGCCCCACCACACCACAGCACGTGGCCGACCAACTGGGCGGAAAGATCCCGTACATACTCGATGGCGGACCTTCGTCCGTGGGTGTGGAGAGCACGATCATCGGTTGGAATGGATCGGATAGCTGGATGCTCTACAGGCTTGGGGGGGTCCCGATCGAAGCGATCGAGAAGATCACAGGGAAGTTGCTTCCACCGTACGGGCGGGCTCAACATCCGCCCGCTCCGGGAATGCTCGCATCGCACTACGCTCCGCGAAAACCGGTCTTCGTCGGTAACATTGAAGACCTGATCGCAGCGGATCCAGGAAAGAAGATCGGTGTGATCGCGCTTCACCGGCACTATCCGGTACATCGATCCGTAGTGCTCTCCGCGGATCGCGATCTGGCACAGGCTGCGCGTCGCTTGTTCGCGGCGCTCCGTGAATTGGACAAAAGTGATTGCGATGTGATCCTAGCGGAATTGTTCCCCGAGACCGGCCTCGGCCGGGCGATCAACGACAGGTTGAAAAGAGCCGCGGTGGCACGGTAGATCGGGCTTGCTTCTTCTTCCGCCTCATCCGGCAAAATATCAAAAACCGGTTTTGTGGATTATATTCATTCCGCCTAACCAATACCGCCTGCATCATGAGCACATTGAATGCAAAGGAATTGACGCTGGTGTACGACGGGAGCACGTATGAAGGGAAGAAGGCCCTTGCCTACGCCTACACGCTCGCACCCAAGGTGAACAAACAGGATGTGAGCGAAGTGCAGCTTTCCACCACGTTCCTAAGGCAGGTGATCGAGCAGTTGAACGTTCGACCCAAGGACCTGATGAACCGTGCGCATCCTTTCTACCAGCAACATGTGCGCGGCCGTGATTACGACACGGAAGGCTGGCTGCATGTGCTCGCCCGCAACCCGCAGATCCTGAAGGCACCGATCGCATTGATGAGCGGCCGCGCGGTGATCTGCGAGCCGGCATCGATGATACAGACATTGCATGAGGCGAAGTGCCGCCCTTCGGCCGATGCCTGAGCGGAATTAGCTGCGGATCGCGACCTTTGCACCTTGCTGCGATCCGATCAAGGGGCTCGCGGCGGTGCGCAAAATGCAAAAACGTCTCGCGATCCTTGGCTCCACCGGTTCGATCGGCACCCAGGCCCTGCAGGTGGTTCGCGAACAACGCGAGAGTTTCCAGGTGGAACTTCTTACATGTGGGAACAACACCGATCTGCTGATCCAGCAGGCGCTGGAATTCGAACCCAATGCGGTCGTGATCTCCGATCCGGCCAGACTCGATCCTGTGCGCGACGCTTTGTTCCCGAAGGGGATCAAGGTATATGCAGGCGCCGAAGCGATGGAACAGTGCGTGGCGATGGAAGGGATCGACCTTGTGCTCACCGCGCTGGTCGGCTACGCCGGGGTGCGGCCCACGCTCGCCGCGATCGAAGCGGGAAGACCGATCGCACTGGCGAACAAGGAAACGCTGGTGGTTGCCGGTGGATTGATCACCGAAGCTGCGAAGCGAAAGGCGGTGAACATCTATCCGGTGGATAGTGAGCATTCCGCGATCTTCCAGTGCCTGGCCGGTGAATGGCACAACCCGATCGAGAAGATCATGCTCACCGCCAGCGGCGGACCATTCCGTGGATATTCCAGGGAAAAGCTCGCGGCTGTGACCAGGGAACAGGCATTGAAACATCCCAACTGGGTGATGGGCGCGAAGGTGACGATCGATTCCGCGAGCCTGATGAACAAAGGGCTTGAAGCGATCGAGGCGAAATGGCTCTTCAACCTGAAACCCGGCCAGATCGAGATACTCGTACATCCGCAAAGCATCATCCACAGCATGGTGCAGTTCCGCGATGGCAGCATCAAAGCACAGATGGGCCTGCCGGACATGAAACTTCCGATCCAATATGCACTCGCATATCCCGACCGGTTGGCGACGGAATGGCCGCGTTGCAACATGCTGGAGTTTCCTTCGTTGACGTTCGAGAAACCGGACATGGAAAATTTCCGCAACCTCGCTCTGGCGCTTCACGCCATGGAAAAGGGTGGCAACGCACCATGCATCCTCAACGCCGCGAATGAAGTGGCTGTTGATCTTTTCCTGCATGATCGGATCGGTTTCACCGAGATGAGCGATCTTGTAGAACATTGTTTGACAACCGTGCAACACCAGACCGATCCCGATCTGCAAGACCTTGAGGCCACCGACCGTGAAACACGCCGCGTGGCCCGTGAACGCATACCTACTCCATGGAATTCCTGATAAAAGCGGCACAGCTGATCCTCAGCCTTTCGATCCTCGTGGTGCTGCACGAGTTCGGCCATTTCATTCCTGCGCGGCTGTTCAAGACGCGCGTCGAGAAGTTCTACCTCTTCTTCGATCCGTGGTTCTCGCTCTTCAAGAAGAAGATCGGTGGCACCGAATTCGGCATCGGCTGGGTGCCGTTCGGCGGGTATGTGAAGATCAGTGGCATGGTGGATGAGAGCATGGACCGCGACCAGATGGCGAAACCGCCGCAGCCGTGGGAATTCCGCGCGAAACCCGCATGGCAAAGGCTCATCATCATGATCGGCGGCGTTACGGTGAACCTGCTGCTCGGCCTCGCGCTCTACATCATGATCCTCTTTGTCTGGGGCCAGGATTATCTGCCGCTGGAAGAAGCGAAATATGGCGTGCATCCCAGCGAATTGATGAAGGAACAAGGGATCCAGGATGGCGATCGGATCCTGGCGATAAACGGTGAGAAGACCAGGACGCTCGAGGATATGACCAAGAAGATCCTGATCGATGGCCATCGTACGCTTTCGATCGAACGTAATGGCCAGCAGCAGAACGTGATCCTCGACCGGGATATCCATGACCAGATCCTGGATCGCGGTGAAAAACAACTTTTCGCCCCGCGTGTACCGTTCTATGTGGATACCGTGCTCAAAGGCCAGCCTGCTTCGGAAGCAGGCCTGATGAAAGGCGATCGGATCATCGCTGTGGATGGACAGGAAGCTGCCTGGTTCAACGATTTCAGAAAGTTGATAGCCGATAAGAAAGGCCGTGAAGTGAAGATCGCCGTGGAGCGGAACGGCTCGCAGATCGAATTGCCGGTGAAAGTCGGCGATGATGGATTGATCGGGATCGGGAACCGACCGCCTTCCGCCTACTTCCAGCTTCAACATGAACGGTACGGATTCGCTGAAGCGATCCCGGCCGGTATCGATTACGGATTGGAAACGCTTTCGAACTACGTTGGTTCGTTGAAGCTTCTCTTCACCAAGTCGGGCGCTTCACAGATCGGCGGTTTCGGTTCGATCGGTAATCTCTTCAGTGCCGAATGGAACTGGCAGCAGTTCTGGCACATGACGGCTTTGCTCAGCATCATCCTCGCGTTCATGAACATATTGCCGATCCCTGCGCTGGACGGCGGCCACGTGATGTTCCTGCTCTACGAGATGATCTTCCGCCGCGCACCCAACCAGCGTGTGCTGGAGGTGGCGCAAATGGTGGGCATGGCGCTGCTCTTCGGGTTGATCCTGTACGCGAACGGCAACGACGTGTTCAAGTGGATCACAGGCCGCATGTGATCCGGAACAATTGTGCATCGGATCACGTAGGAATGTGCAAAATCGTTCCTGATGCCACGCGTGATCCTGATCGAAGACGATGCACTTGTCCGCAAGCTTCTCGAAAAGCGATTGGTGGCCGCAGGGCATGAAGTGATCGCACTTCCCGATGGCAGAAAACTTCAGGAAGTGCTGGACCGAACCCAGGCGGACATGCTGTTGATCGATATGGGACTTCCGTACGGCAATGGGCTAACACTGGTGGAGAAGATCCGCGCACAAGGCATCGCCACACCGATCATGATCCTCACCGCCTACGATCTTCCGCGGCTTTCTGAAATGGTACGGAGCATCGGCGCGAACGATCTCTTCCTGAAACCGTACGACCAGGAAGTACTGATCGCACGGATCGATTCAATGATCGCGAAGAAGGCGGCCTGATCGGTCGAACTTTGCGGTGTGCCGGAACACCATCATGATGTGATCATCTGCGGCCACGGGCTTGCGGGGGCTGTGCTCGCCCATCACCTGCAACAGCGCGGGATCTCCTTCCATGTCTTCGATCGGCCGCGTGAAGGAGGTGCTTCCCATGCGGCCGCTGGTGTGATCAACCCGGTCTCCTTGCGCCGCGATGTGCCAACCTGGCGGGCGCATGAGATGTTGCGTATTTGCGAGGAATTCTACGTGGCGATGGGTTCGGTATCAGGAACGATCACCTGGCATCCGATCCCGCTCATCAAGATATTCCCAACACCGAACGAAGAGGCGCAATGGCGCCGTGCCATGGCCCGTGAAACACTTGATCCGCTTCTCTCGATCGGTTATGAAAAGGATCTTGCGGACACCGGGATCACTGCGCCATTTGGTCTTGGCATCATCGAGCGATGTGCGTGGCTCGATATCCGCACCATGCTCGATCGGCAGCGATCGGCACTCCTGCGCGAAGGCGCACTTACAGAAGAATGGATCGATCGACAAAGGATCGGGATCAAGGGCGATCGTGTCGTGATCGGTGATCGTTCGGCGCGTTGGATGATCCATTGCGAAGGATCATTCCCAGCCATGAACGGCATCGTGCCGGTGAAAGGAGAAGTGCTCACCGTGCGCATACCCGGCCTTCTGCTTGAGAAGATCGTTCACCGCGGCATCTTCATCCTTCCGATCGGCAATGAACTTTTCAGGATCGGATCGACATTTGAATGGAACGATGTCTGGAGCGGACCTTCGGAAAAAGCAAGGGACCACCTGTTGGGCAGGCTTCGCGAAGTGGTCCACAGGCCGGTCGAAGTGATCGAACATCGCGCTGGTGTGCGACCGGCATCAAGGGATCGAAGGCCGGTGCTTGGGAAGATCTCACATGTCCAGGCCGTTCTCAACGGGCTTGGTTCGCGCGGCGGAATGATCGCTCCGTGGTGCGCGATCCATCTTGTCGAACACCTTTTCGATGGCAGGGACCTGGACCCTGAAGTGGACCTCAGGCGTTCCCTGCCGTGAACCGGGGCATCGCGATCACCCGATCGCATAACGCGGCCACCTGCGCCCAATCAGTGTATTCGTGGTCATGCGACGTATCCGCCGATCCACCGGAACGCGTGCTGATCATCTTCATCATGAACCGCTTGAAGAAGTCGTACTGCGTGTATTTGAGCGCACCTGCGATCAACTCGACGTGTTGCGGGGCCCAACCGGCATTGTGCACGAATTCATCCGCGATCCGGCGTGCTTCTGCAAGCGCATTCTCTTCACCCGTCACGATCCCCAGGCTTACAGAGAAGAACACCCCTGGCAGGTTGTTCAGCATTGCCGCGTGGCGCATCGCATAATCCGCGAGCGCGGCCTGGTGCTTCATCATATGCAACGAACCACCCAGGACCACCGCATCGAAACCCTGGGGTGAAGGCGGGTCGTCGCTCGCATCGCTAATGCTTACCGCATGGCCCTTCGCCTGAAGGTTCTCCTCCATGTAGCGCGCGATCTTCCGCGTCTGGCCTTCTGTGGTGGCATAGATGATCAGGATCTTCATGATTGCCCGGTGTATATGATGCAAAATAATAACGTCCATCGCGTTCCGAGGATCGAACGTCCGTTCTTTACCGGGGTACTGCAAGGAAGTGTACCGGGACTCACGAGCTTTGCAACCTTATTCCGGATCGATGACGCGCGGAAATGCGATCGCACGATCGCTCATGAAGTTCGCCCTGCTGGCGATCGTGATCGGTTGTGCTCAACGAAAACCTGTTGTTGAAATGAAGGAGGATCCGCGTTGGAAGCAGGTGGATTCGCTTGCCGCCACCGGACTGTTCGCAAGTGCGCTGGAGATCACCGAAGCGATCGCTGGCGAAGCACGCAAAAGCGGCGACTGGCGCACCGAATTCCGTGCCCTGATGAACGCCGGGAATTTCAAGCAGGCCATAGGCATCCCACGCGAACAACTGATCCTGGAGCTGGAGCAGCGCGTGACTTCGCTCGAAGTCGACTCTTCATCGATCCCGCTTGTACAGTTGCTGCATAGCGTGCTGGGCGGTTCGTATTGGAGCTACTATCAACAGGAGCGCTGGCGGATCCTGGATCGCACCAATGCCGCGCCCCCTGCGGATACCGCGGAACTCTCCACATGGGACCAACGGATGTTCATGCAAAAGGTGATCGGACATTTCCAGGCATCGATCGAACCTTTTGATACGCTGAAGCACATTCCGGCAGGCGAACTAGGCGAACTGTTGGAATGGCCTTATGCCACGCCACGACCGGTACCGGGCACGCCATACACGCGTTCAGGGAATTTCGAGGAACCGCTGTTGATCGACATACTTGCCCGGCGCGCGATCGACATCTTCCGCAACAGTGAGACCAGGCTGGCGGAACCAGCCTGGCGTTTCAAGCTGGACGATCCTGCGTTCTTCGCGCTCTACGAGGATCTCACCCAACGCCGGCTCCACCATCGCGACAGCGCCTCGTGGGAATTCCAGGCGTTGCTCACCTGGCAACGATGGGAGCGGGCGCACCTTTCGGACGATCACCCGGCGATCCTCACCAGCATCATGCTCGATCGGTTGCGTTTCGTAAAGGAAAGAAGCACCCTCGAAGAGAAGGACAGCCTTTACCTGGAAGCGCTGGAGCAGATCGGCCTGCGTGTACGACAACAGCCGGTATGGAGCGAAGTGAACGTGGCGATCGCCAGCTGGCATGCTGAAAAAGCGCATCTCTTCCAGCGCCTCGTTCCCGGGGAGTACAAATGGGAAAAACGTACGGCGGCAACACTGTGCGATAGTGCGATCGCGCGCTTCCCCGGTTCGATCGGCGCCATGAAGGCACAGGCGTTGAAAGCACAGCTCACCGCTACGTCGATCGATGTCGTTGTGGAGGAAGCGGTGATCCGGGATCAGCCGTTCAAGATCGCGCTCGGTCATATGAACGCGCAGAAAGTGCATCTGCGGATCGTGGATGAACCACCATCCGTGCAGCAGCAGGATCGTTGGGGACCGGATCTGGTGAAGTGGCTTCTGCAACAAAAGGTCGTGCGCGAATGGTCGGTCGATCTGCCGGATGATGGTGATATGAACAGGCATCTTGCCGAACTGCCGGTGGAAGCGTTGCCTGCAGGGCGATATGCGATCCTTGCGAGCATGAACGGCCGGTTCTCCGCGGAGAACGAACTCGCTGTCGCCAGTTTTTGGAGCACACGGATCGCTGTCGCGGAACGCACCCGAAACGGAAAGCTTGAACTATTGCTGCTCGATCGGAGCACCGGCCGATCGCTGAACGATGCGAAGGTGGAACTCTGGACCCTCGATCATCAACAGGGTGATCGGCAGTTCAAGAAGACCGGCAGCGACCTGCCTGTGAGCGAAGGAAGAACCACCGCTGAACTTCAGCGTAATTCGATCACCAGCCGTTTCCAGATCACCTTGCCCGATGGCGATCGGTTCATCACGGCCCCGGCCTGGAGCTGGCACCATCAGGAAGAGCTCCGATCGGACAGCATCCGCACCTTCCTCTTCACCGATCGCGCGATCTACCGGCCGGGACAGACGATCCATTTCAAGGGGATAACAACCGTCCATCGCAATGGGACTACGGTCGCAAAGGAAGGCCGCACCACCCTGGTGAAGCTTTTCAACGTGAACGAGGAAGTGGTCGATTCGATCGAATTGGCCACCGATGCGTTCGGCGCTTTCCATGGCACGTTCACAGCGCCGGGCGGACTTACCGGACATATGCGGATCGCAACCCCGGAAGGCAGCACTTCCATGTTGGTGGAAGAATACAAGCGGCCGAAATTCGAGGTCACTTTCGACCCGATCGGAACATCAGCGAAGCTGGATCAGCGTGTCGATGTGGCTGGAAAGGTGAAAGCGTATTCCGGCGTTCCGATCGGGAACGCGGAAGTGAAATGGACGGTGACACGCATGGCGCGGATGCCCTGGTGGAGCGACCAGCTCTGGCGCGGCTTCCCGGGCTGGGGCAGGCCCGTGGAGATCGCGAGCGGCACCGATACCACCGATGGCGATGGTTCCTTCAACATCGAGTTCATCGCGACCGGTGATGGCCAGCTTCCACGCAAGGCCGATCCCATCTTCGTTTATACGATCGAAGCGGTGGCGACCGATCCAAGCGGAGAGACGCAGCACAACAGCATGGATCTCAACCTCGGTTACAAGAGCATTGGGATCGATCTGGGGATCGGCGATGCGATCGATCGCAGCACGACCGACAGTCTTGCCATACAGGTGCAGAACATGAACGGCGTGGCCGTGGAAAGACCGATCGATATCACGATACACAGGCTTTCGGCGCCTGCGCTGCCGTTCCGCGAGCGCAAAGGGGAGATCCCTGATAGCCATGTGATCCCTGAAGAAGCGCATCGCGCGCTGTTCCCGTTCGATCCGTATTCCAACGAGAACGATCCATTGGAATGGAAGAAGGACAGTCTTGTTCTTGAAATGCGGAGCTGGAATTCCCGCGGGAAAAAGATCCCCTTGCCGAACCTTTCCAATTGGACGGTCGGCAAGTATCTGATCGAGGTCTCCACGATCGATAAGGATGGTGAGGAGGTGAAAGTGCAACGGCCGGTGACCATATATGATCCGCAGATCCAGAACACAGGATTTCTCGCGGAAGCCTTCCATGTTGAACAGGTGTCGGATACGGCCGGTCTGCAGCCGGGTGAAAAAGCTTCCTTCCTTGTAAGCAGTGCACTGGGTGAAGGCCGGATCGGAATGGAAGTGGAGCGTAGCGGGGCCATCGCCGCTGTGCGCTGGTTCAATCTCCAGCGCGGCCAGCAGCTCGTCGAACTGCCGATACTGGAAAGCGATCGCGGAGGCTTTGCGGTGCATTTCGTAGCCGTTGTGAACGGCCGTGAGTTCAGGACGACAAAGCATGTCGCAGTGCCGTGGGAGAACAAGCGGTTGAAGGTGGAATGGACAACTTTCCGTGACAGGATGTTGCCGGGATCGTTGGAAACGTTCAGGCTGAAGATCAGTGGGCCGGATGGCGGTCCTGTCGCTGCGCAAATGCTGGCATCGATGTACGATGCCTCGCTCGATCACTTCGTTCCGCATGCGTGGGAAATGTTCCAGTGGCCGCAATACCAAAGTGTGCTGCAATGGGACAGGATGCAGCCTTTTCATATCGTGCATGGACAGGCTTCGATCCATCCCGAAATGCCGCGCGACACGATCAGGCCCTTCCCTTCGCTCAGGACCTTCGGCTGGCCGCTCGGCCTTGAATTCCCCGTTCTGTATTCCATGGATGCTGAAGCGGGCGGTGTGATGATGCGAGGTGATGCAGCGAACAGTTCCGTGCAGAAGGAGGAAGTGCAGATGGTGGCCGTGAACGGAATGGTACCGAAGGAACCGGATCGGGTCGTGGCCGGACCTGGCGCTTCGGTGGATCAGCCGGTGCGATCGAATTTCAACGAGACAGCATTCTTCTTACCCGATCTCCTGACCGATGCCGATGGATCGGTGATCATGGAATTCACCATGCCCGATGCGCTCACGCGATGGCGTTTCATGGGGCTTGCGCACACCAGGGAGCTTGAGATCGCACAGTTCGATCGCGAAGTGATCACGCAGAAACCGATGATGGTGATGCCGAATCTTCCGCGATTCCTGCGGCAGGGCGATCGGATCGAGCTGGTGAGCCGGATCGATGTGCTTGAAGGTGACCCGATCAACGGTGCGATCACGCTGGAACTTTTCGATCCATACACGAACCGGTCGCTCGATACCGATCTCAAGCTTGATCGGAAGGAGCAACCCTTCACCGCGGCACAAGGCGAAAGCGGTTCCGCAACATGGCGGATCGAAGTTCCTGCGACCATTGATCTGGTGGGGATACGGATAAACGCGCGCAGTACGAACGGCTTCAACGATGGGGAACAACATGTGCTGCCGGTGCTTTCCGATAGGCTGCTGGTAACGGAAAGCCTTCCACTCCCGATCGGAAAGGCCGGCACCCGGAATTTCACGTTCGAAGCACTTGGGAACGACACGAGCAGTACGCTCCGGCACCAAAGCCTCAAGCTTGAATTCACCCCGAACCCCGCGTGGTATGCGGTGCAGGCCCTTCCCTACCTCACCGGGTTCCCCCACGAATGCAGCGAGCAGGTCTTCAGCCGTTTCTATGCGAATACACTTGCCGCGCACATCGTTGCAGAAGAACCCGCGATACGCAAGGTGGTGGAAGCATGGCGGGCCGCCGCCGCCCGGGGTGGATCAGAATTGATGAGCGCTTTGGAAAAGAACCCGGAATTGAAGAGCGTGTTGCTTGAGGAAACACCGTGGGTAATGCGCGCTGCGGATGAAAGACAGCGTAAAGTGGACCTGGTCCTACTCTTCGATATGGATCGGATGGCGCGCGAGCAGGCGGCATCGTTGCGAAAACTCCAGGAATTGCAATTGGCCGACGGATCGTGGCCTTGGTTCTCCGGCATGTTCCCTTCACTTGAGGTCACCCAACATATCACGGCCGGTATCGGCCATCTTCGAAAACTGGATGCGGCCGATCCCGATCGTGACATGCAGGTGCGCTCCATGCTCGATCGCGCGATCGCCTGGATGGACAGCCAGGCGGATGAACGCTACGAACGGGCGCGGAAGGACCTCACGAAAGAAGAGCTGGATCACTTTGTGCCCGGCTACGCCGATGTGCAATACCTCTATGCGCGAAGCTTCTTCATGGATCGCCCGTTCACTGCGGAAGCTGCACAAGCCGCCGCCTTCATTGGTTCGCGTGTTTCCGCGGAATGGCTGAAGTACGGCCTGCAGGAGCAGGCGATGATCGCATTGGCGCTTCACCGATCGAAGGGGGAAAGCAATGATGTTGCCGGGTCGATCCTTCGATCATTGAAAGAACGCGCAACGCAGGATGAGGAACTTGGCATGTACTGGAGGAATTTTTCCAATGGGATAAGCTGGGCCGAATTCCCTACGGAAACGCATGCCTTATTGATCGAGGCGTTCCATGACATCTCCAATGACACTGCGGCGGTGAACGGCCTGCGGATGCATCTTTTGAAGTTGAAGCAGACCACGGACTGGCGCACGACAAAGGCAACTGCGAACGCCTGTTATGCGCTGCTGCTCATAGGCAATGATCTTCTTGAGGAAGCGGCATCACCTGTGATCAAGGTCGGGGGCGTACCGATCGAACCGCAGAAAAAAGAAGCCGGCGCCGGCTACTTCACGCATTCCTGGGAACCCGAACAGATCAAGCCGGAACTCGCGGATATTTCGATCGCTGCCACCAGCGACCGCGTCGCATGGGGCGCGATGCACTGGCAATATCTCGAGCGGATCGACAAGATCACAGCCCACGAAAGTCCCTTCGCGATCCGGAAGCAGGTGATGTTGAAGCGCGCTTCGGAGAACGGTACCGAATTGGTACCGATCGGAAATGGGACCACCGCAGCGGTCGGGGATCGGATCACGATACGGATCGAACTGACCACCGATCGCTTCATCGACTTTGTGCATTTGAAGGACATGCGTGCTGCAGGCCTTGAGCCGATGGAGGCCTTGAGCGGCACCAGATGGCAGGGCGGACTTGCATACTACCAGAGCGTCCGTGATGCGAGCGTGAACTTCTTCTTCGATCGGATCCCACCGGGAACACATGTACTGGAATACGACCTGAGCGTTCAGCACGCGGGCGATCTCAGCAATGGGATCACCACCGCCATGTGCATGTATGCGCCGGAGTTCGCTTCACATTCCGCTGGAACAAGGCTTGTGATCGAAAGGCGTTGAGCGATTACTTTCGCCGCCATGGATCGTAGATTGTTCATCCTTCCGCTGGTGCTCCTTGCATGCGGCACGCCGGAACCGGAGACCACCACCGAAGTTCCGACCCAGGAATCGGAGAAAGAGACAGGCACGGGAAGGACCATCGATCTTTCGCAGCACGATCTGCCATTGGCGGTGCACATCGATCCGCAATTGCTCGGATCGGATTCGGCCACGGTCACCTGGAACGATGCGATCGGCCGGCTGGAGGTGGATGCCGGCGAACGTTTCCTCATCACCATCACAGAAGAGGAAGGTGATATGGAACGGTTGAAGGCCGATCTGGACCGAGACATGTTGCGCAAGAATACGATCATCCAGGAAACACCCGGCCTGTTGATCTACCGCAGCGAATTCCCGGATGAAACGATCGCTTTCGTCCATTTCTACCGCATCATCACCCACGCGGGCCGCACCTTCGTGGTCCAAAGCCACGATCAGGGCCGTTTCAACCAGGCCGATATTGAACGGATGGCCAATGCGGTGGCTCCCGCAGAGAGCGTTTGACCGACCGTGCAACCAACTGAAGATACGTTCCGTATCACGGCCAATGGTGACGGAACGCCTCTTTCATGTCGTATTATTGCAGTTCATTAAAGTTCACTGACATGCGATCCATAGTATTGATGATCGGCACGATCGTGGCCATCTCCGCCCAGGCGGGAGTGATCGTATTGGAAGGCAACTTCCAGGGAAAGAACCTTTTCATCCAGAATCCGTTCTCCGAGGCCGGTGTGGGGTTCTGCGTGTTCGAAGTGACCGTGAACGACCAGATCGCCACGGATGAGATCAATAGCAGCGCCTTCGAACTGGACATGAACAATTTCGGCCTTCAACCCGGCGACAAGGTGGTGGTGAGGGTGAAGCACAAGGACGGATGCACCCCGGTGATCCTGAATCCGGAAGTACTGAAGCCCAAGAGCACCTTCGACATCGTTGAGCAATCCATCTCGAGCGACGGCACCTATACCTGGACGACCACGAACGAGACCGGCGAGTTGCCTTACATCATTGAGCAAAAGCGCTGGAACAAATGGGTGAAGGTGGGCGAAGTGATGGGCACCGGAAAGCCCGGTGAACAGACCTATACCTTCAAGGTGACACCACATAGCGGAGAGAATCTTTTCCGCGTGAAGCAGGTGGATCTTTCCAAGAAGGCCCGTTTCAGCGAGACAGTGAAGCATACTGCGGCCAATGCGCCCGTTGTCACCTGGAGCCCCGAAAAACCGAAGGACGAGATCGTATTCAGCAGCCCCACCCTGTTCGAGATCTACGATCAATATGGCAACATCGTGAAGCGGGGCTTCGCCGATCGGGTCGAAGTGGCCTCACTCAAAAAGGACCTGTACTACCTCAACTACGACAACAAGATGGGCGAAACGTTCATCAAGCGCTGATCGCATCGGACTATCTTCGGAACCCTCCCTCAGCGGAGGGTTTCTTTTTACCAATGACCTGATGGAACACCTGCTGCGGATCGAACATATAGGCATCGCCGTGAAAGACCTTTCAACGGCCGAAAAGATCTATGGGAACTTGCTTGGATCAGCCAGCTACAAACGCGAGGAAGTGGAAAGCGAAGGCGTGATCACTTCATTCTTCCGTGCCGGTGAGAACAAGATCGAGCTGCTCGAAAGCACAACACCCGATGGCCCGATCGCAAAGGCGATCGAAAAGCGTGGGGAGGGGATCCATCAC
>JAEYYE010000046.1 GCA_023430945.1 Bacteroidota bacterium | reverse complement strand
CTGATGACCGGATCCACACGATCGCGCGCGCCGGACAGGACCATGTGATCGGCGGCATCAGTTATTCCGACTCCCTATACACGGACAGTCTTTCACATCAACCATACAACGGCGGCGATGGCGACGGCTTCATTGCGTTCATCGACAGCCTCCTCCAGATAGAACGATGCACGTTCGTGGGAGATACAGGCCAGGATCGGGTGTCGGCGCTAACGATCGATAAGCTGGGCAGGACGTATGCATCCGGGACCACGGGCTCTGCTCAGGGTATCTCGACCGCTACAGGGCAAGGAAGCGAACTCACCGGATCGGCCGATGCTTTCCTGATCTGCTTCGCTGAGGATCGAACGTTCTCATGGTCGCGTTATCTCGGTGCGATGGGTGAAGACGAAGCACTTGCATTGACGATGACAGGGCACACTTCACTTTTCATCGGCGGCCGCACCAATTCCGTGGAGGACCTGGTGTTGCTGGGACATCAAATGGATCATGGCGGAGGTGAATGGGATGGGTTCTCCGCCCGGCTGGATCAGGCGTTATCCACCGAATGCACCGGGATCTGCACAGGCACCAGTACCGGTTATGGCAATTGCACCGGTGTTACACCACCTCTTGACCAGTTCGACGTGTGTCTTGGTGACAGCATCACCTTCATCGTATATGGTGGCGCGCTGGGCATGCAGGCGGAATGGATGTGGTATGCTGACGGCTGTGGCATACCTGAACAATTCCTCACTTCCGGCGATACGATCACCATTGCTCCGGAAAGTTCTTTCATCCTATCGGTCCGCGCTGAAAGCCTGTATGGCGTCACTCCCTGCCGGTCCCTTCCGATCGTGGTCCATACGTTCCCTGATCCGATCGTGAGCGTGGACGATACGGTCTGCGCTGGATCGGAATTCCTGCTTGAAGGATCGGGCGCTGAACAATTCGCGTGGTCGCTCGCGGATACCATCCTTGCAGGTCCCGCGGTCCTCACCAATGCTCCGCTCACCGCCGGTGAACTGTTGGTGGAAATTACCGCAACGAACGGTCCTTCCTGTTCTGTGACGATCGATGTGCCGATCGAAGTATTACCACTGCCGGAAGCCGCCTGGGTCATGACCGATATCACCTGCAACGGTGGCGCTGATGGATCCATCACGCTGGATACGACGATCACTCCCGATCTAACGATCACCTGGCACTCACCCGGGCTCGAAGGCAACACGTTGATGGATCTACAAGCCGGAACGTACAGTTGCACGATCCTGGGATCGAACGGATGTACACGCATCGATCAACTTCTGATCGAAATGCCACCTCCGTTGGTCGATAGCGTGGCCACCATGGACGCTGTTTGCGGTACAGCGTCGGGTTCAGCGCAACTTTTCACGCAAAGCAATGCGCCTGGGCTCGCGTTCGATTGGGGTGATGGGCCTGGTTCGATCACATCGATCCAGGATCTTCTTCCCGGAAATTATTCCGTGCTCGCTTCCGACAGTTCCGGATGCCTTCAGCAGATGGACTTTTCGATCGCTTCGATCGGCCTTATCAACGTGCAGATCGATGGTGATACGATCGTCGCGATCGATGGAGCGGCGATCCTTCAATGCACGGCGGTTCCTTACGATAGCACAGCCACATTCCTCTGGTCGCCTGCGACGGGCCTTGGTGATCCATCCGCTTCCATCACGGATTGTTCGATCACGGAGCAGATCACATACATGGTGCAGGCGATCTCTTCCGCAGATTGCATCGCTACGGATACTGTGGTGGTGATACCGGTTTCAACTCCCGCTCCGATCATCACCGCGCCATGCGGCGAAGCTTTCCTTCCTGATATTTTCTCGCCGAACAGCGATGGGCTCAACGATAGGCTATGCCTGCTCGGCGGTTGCTTCACGAGCATCGATCTCAACATTTACGATCGTTGGGGAAAGCGCATATTCTCGAGCGATGCCGATGATCTCTGCTGGGATGGAACGCTTGCAGGCACCTTGCTACCCGCGGGCTCTTACGCTTTCACGTTATATGCAGAACGAACGGGAGGCGATATCATCGAGCGGACCGGGACCATCACATTGAAGCGATGAGGGCAGCCCTGCATATGATCGTGTTCATCGGCCTTGCCGGCGCGGTGCAGGCGCAGGATGCAGACCTGTTCTTTGCCGGCCGATCCACCCTGCTGCTCGATCCTTCGCGTGCCGGTTTCCAGCCGGGGATCGGTGCCACGTTGATCCACCAGGACCATTGGTTGCAGATGCCGGATGGATGGCGCACCGATCTGGTCGCATTGGAATGGTGCGGCCGAAACAGCAGGAAACAGGTGGATTCATGGTTCGGCCTCGGCTTCATGGCGGCGCGTGATCGTCACGGGAATGTGGGTAGCCGTCTCTCATCGGCAGGATTGATGCCCGCCATGCACCTGCGATCAGGGCACCGATCATTCCTTTCCGCAGGTCTCGAAGTGCGCTGGGTGAACAACCTTATCGGCGATGGTTCCGGCGCATGGGCGAGCCAGTACGATGGTTCGGTATATGATGCTTCCATCATTTCCGGTGAGACCTGGAACACCGATGCACAGACCTGGATCGAGGCCAGGGCCGGGCTTTCATGGACCTTGAAACAAAATGCCGAAAGCCGCTTACGGCGCGAGCGCGATGTTCTTGTGATCGGCATCGCAGCCGATCATCTGGGGCGGATACTTCTTGATGACAGTGGTGCGCCAACGTCACCCGTTCCCATGCGTTTCTCCGCGTACGTGCTGGGCGAAGCGCCGCACGAGATCTGGGACAGTGGGTTCTTCGCAGGTGAACTGATCGGTCATGTACAAGGCCCCTTCCACAGTGCGAGGTTGAACATTTACGCAGGCAAACATCTGTGGAATAACTCGCGTGAACAGGGTGGCCCATTACCGATCGGTTTCAAGGCCGGCCTGGGCTACAGATACCAGGATGCCCTGCTCGTGAACGCAGCGATCGATATCGGCGACCTCACGTTCGGCCTGAACTATGGTTGGGCCGTCATCAACCGGAACACTATGGCCGCCGGACGCCGAAGCTTTGAGATGATGGTGCAATTCCGCACCTGATCATGAAAGATCGATGGCGGCGATCGGTCTGATGATCATAGGGCGCCAGGCCGATCCAGGAATACGATCATCGTTTTTTGGGCGTGCCCCCGCCTTTTCTTCACTGCGGGCGCGCCCGCCGAAGCTTCTGTGAAGGCGGGGTCAGGCTCCCCGCAGTACTGCGGGGCGCTCCAAGTCCGCACTCGCAAAGCCTCGCTTGCGGGCTTTCCACTCCTACCCTTCACGCAACATCAGGGAACACGCATTCCGCGAGGTATGGTTCGGGCCTGAATGATCTCGCGCAGCTTGCACATGGTGGCGTGTGTGGCGCAGCTGGAAAGCCCGCAAGCCCCCCGGAAGAGAATGCGAAGCGAACGGGATGTATTCGGCGCGGACTTGCAAGCGCAGCCACGACCTGACAGGAATTCGCCCAAAAAAAGATCCTACTTGTCAAGATCCACCATCTCCGGATCGGGCATCGGGCGGAAAAGCTCTTCGCCCTGGCCATGCGCAACAACGCTGCAGACGGCGGCATCGCCGGTCACGTTCACCACGGTGCGGCACATGTCCAGTATGCGATCAACCGGGAAGATCA
>JAEYYE010000015.1 GCA_023430945.1 Bacteroidota bacterium | reverse complement strand
GCGCAAATGTCGATCTAATTCGCGTTCAATTCGTGCAACAAGTACGGATAGGTATGGCCTTTGGCCATCATCACCACATCTTCGGGGGTTCCGCGAGCCACCACCTGGCCACCGCCAGCCCCACCTTCAGGGCCCATGTCAATGACGTGATCGGCCACCTTGATGATGTCCATGTTGTGTTCGATAACCAGCACCGTATTGCCTTTATCCACCAATCGATCAAGGACATTGATCAGCTGTTTCACATCGTCGAAATGCAAACCGGTGGTCGGCTCATCGAGGATATAAAAGGTGCGGCCGGTGTCGCGCTTGCTTAGTTCTGTCGCGAGCTTGATCCGTTGCGCCTCGCCACCGCTCACCGTGGTGCTGCTCTGACCGAGCGTAACATATCCAAGACCTACATCCATCAGCGTGCGCAGCTTCAGGTTGATCTGTGGAATATCGCTGAAATGCGATAATGCTTCCTCAACGCTCATCGCGAGAACATCGGCGATGCTGCGGCCTTTGTAGCGCACTTCCAGGGTCTCCCGATCGAAGCGTTTGCCACGGCATGTTTCGCATGGAACACTTACGTCCGGTAGAAAATTCATTTCGATCACCCGAACGCCCGCGCCTTTGCAGGTCTCGCAACGGCCGCCAGCGGTATTGAAACTGAAACGCCCGGCCTTGTAGCCGCGGATCTTTGCGCTCGGTAGCTGTGCGTACAATTCACGTATGTGATCGAAGAGGCCGGTGTACGTGGCCGGATTGCTTCGCGGCGTACGCCCGATCGGGCTTTGGTCCACCTCGATCACTTTGTCGACATGCTTCAGTCCTTCGATCTTGTCATATGCCAGCGGCTCCAGGTCGCTGCGGTAGAAGTGCTGGCTGAGGATGGGGTAGAGGGTGTCGCCGATCAAGGTGCTCTTGCCGCTTCCACTGACACCTGTTACGCAGATGAATTTTCCGAGGGGAAAGTCAACCGTTACGTTCTTCAGGTTGTTGCCGCGTGCGCCTTTCAATATCACCCGTTCGCCACTGCCTTTCCTTCGCTCCTTCGGGATCTCGATCCGCATCTCGTTGCGCAGATATTTCGCGGTAACGCTTTCGCCCTGCGCCAGATCGTTGGGATCGCCTTGTGCGATGATGCGGCCGCCATGTTCGCCGGCGCCAGGCCCGATATCGATCAGGTGATCGGCGCTCTTCATCATCTCCTTGTCGTGCTCCACCACCAGCACGCTGTTGCCGCCATCGCGCAGGCTGCGCAAACTTCCGATCAGCCGCTGATCATCGCGCTGGTGAAGACCGATGCTGGGTTCATCAAGAATGTAGAGCACGCCGGTGAGCTGGCTACCGATCTGCGTGGCGAGCCGTATGCGCTGCGCTTCACCGCCGGAAAGTGTCCGTGCGCTCCGATCGAGAGTGAGGTATTCAAGCCCGACATCGAGCAGGAATTGCGATCGCGAGGTGATCTCCTTCACGGCTTCGCGGGCGATGGTCGCTTTCTTCTCATCGAGCCGATCGGTAAGTCCGCTCACGAAACCGTTCAGATCGCTCAGGCTCATGTTGGCAAGCTCGAAGATGTTCCTTCCATCGAGCCTGAAATACAGCGCGGTCTTCTTCAACCTGCTGCCGTTGCATTCCGGGCAGGTGACCATGTGGGTGAAGCTTGCGGCCCATTTCTGCGCTGTCTTCGGTCCTTCCTCGGCCTGTTCCAGAATGAAGGGAATGATGCCTTCGAACTGCACGTTGCGATCGCTCAAACCGATGTTGCTTGTAACGCGCAATGGTTCCTCCATTCCGTTGAGGATCGCAGCCAATACCTGATCGTCCATATCGGCGATCGGTGTGTTCAGGTCGTGACCGAAGTTCTCCAGCACCGCTTCGATCTGTTTGAAGACCCAGCTGTTCTTGTACGATCCGAGCGGAATGAGTGCTCCTTTCTTTACGCTTTTGCTCCGATCGGGCACGATCTTGTCCAGCGCCACATCGGTGATCTGGCCAAGTCCGCTACAACGCGGGCATGCGCCATAGGGTGAATTGAAACTGAACAGGTTCGGTTCCGGTTCCTCGTAGGCGATGCCGGTGGTGGGGCACATGAGATGGCGGCTGAGGTAGCGCACGTTCTCTTCCTTCGCACCGGTGATCATGAGGTTGCCCTTGCCATATTTCAATGCAGTGGCGCAGGTCTCGGTCAAGCGCTTTCTTCCGGCCTCGTTCACTTTCAACCGATCGATAACGAGTTCGATATCGTGCACTTTGTACCGATCGAGGCGGGGCCTTGTGGTAAGGTCGATCACCTTGCCATCCACGCGTGCGCGCAGGAATCCCTGCCGCAGGAATTGTTCGAAGAGTTCACGGTAATGTCCTTTTCTTCCGCGGATCACAGGAGCGAGCACAAGGATCTCTTTTCCCTGGTATTCCTCCATGATCAGATCCACGATCTGCTTTTCGGTGTATCGCACCATCAGCTCGCCCGTGGCATAGCTGTATGCATCGGCAACGCGGGCGAAGAGAAGACGAAGCAGATCGTAGATCTCCGTGATCGTGCCCACGGTACTTCGTGGGTTTCGGCTGATCGTTTTCTGTTCGATCGCGATCACCGGGCTGAGGCCGTTGATCATGTCAACGTCCGGCCTTTCTATACCTCCCAGGAACTGGCGCGCGTATGCGTTGAATGTTTCAATGTAGCGCCGCTGCCCTTCGGCGTGGATCGTATCGAAGGCGAGGCTGCTCTTTCCGCTTCCGCTGAGGCCGGTGATCACCACCAGCTTGTCGCGCGGTATGCGCACATCGATGTTCTTCAGGTTGTGTACGCGCGCACCAAGAACTTCGATGAATTCGTGGCCGTTATCAAGGAATTCCGGGGCGTTCCCGTTCGTTGCGATGCTCTCCAAGGTGATCTCCCAATGCGATCGGACCGCTGTTACGAACCGGCCTCGTCGAAGCCTTCACCAGGCAACAACAGCACATAGGTCTTCCCATTCCGGTTGGTGAGCTTGTTGTCGCGCAACCAGGGGTTCAGCAGTTTCACGGTCTTGTAATCTGTGCCTTGCCGAAGGGCGAAATCGGCGATGTCCTCGATCGGCCCCGTGATCTCAACGCGGCGTGTGATGAAGGGCGGATAAAGATCCTTTTTGCGCAGGTGGAATCCATAGCGCTCCGGATCTTCGATGATCTCCTTCATCGCGATGATACGGAACACGTAGCGCGAGGTCTCCTCGTTCAGGAGAAGGTCGAAATAATTCTGGCGCTTCTGTTTCGTAAGCTGTTTGTTCACGCCGCCCATGCCCAGATTGTAGGAAGCAGCAGCAAGCGCCCAGCTACCATGTCTGGCATATGCGGCCTTCAGAAATTTCGCCGCTGCGATCGTACTCTTCTCCACGTGGTAGCGCTCGTCCACCTCATCGTTCACCTCAAGCCCGTATTCGATCGCCGCCTCCTTCATGAATTGCCAGTAACCGGCGGCGCCGGCAGGTGAAACAACGTTCGTGAGACCGCTTTCGATCACCGCGATGTACTTCATGTCGTCAGGCACGCCTTCCTGCTTCAGGATCTTTTCGATCATGGGGAACCAGCGGTTGGCGCGCTTGTGCGCAAGCAGCGTGTTGCTCTGCCAGTACGTGTTCACCATCAATTCCCGATCGAGCCGTTCGCGCACTTCCAGGCGCTGCAACGGTACTTCCTCGCCGCAGAAATTCAATTCATTTGGAATGGTGAGGGAGAAGACCTTGTAACCGTCGTTGAAGCTGCGCCGGTGGTCCACATCACTATCCCGCGTGGTGGTGGAATAGGTGAAGAGGTGAACGCTGAGCGCACCGAACACGAAGGCGATCGCAAGGAACGCGCTCCGTGCGATCATGCTGAAAGGTCTCTTTTTGCGGTCCATGCTGCTACCGTGGCTTGGTTCGTTTGGTAAGGACGAAGAACGTGCCGAAAACGGCCAGAGCGTATGAAACGAAGATGAAAGTATGAAGGTTGCTCCATTCACGGATGAAACGGAACATCACGAAGGTAAGGAAGATGTTGAGAAGGGAGATGCCGGCGAATACCAGGGCGACCTGGCCATCGCTGAGCCCGGCGTAGCTGAGGTGGTGGGTGGTGTGATCGCGCCCACCGATGAACGGCGAGCGGCCTCCACTGATCCGCGAGATCGAGACCACCGTGGTATCGGCGATCGGAAGCAGGAAAACGATGATCGGCGCCATGATCTGCCGGGCTGGCTCGATGATGCCATCGGCCGAAGTGGCGTTCCAGAAGAAGCGGATGCCCACGAACGCAAGGAAAACCCCAAGGAACTGACTTCCGGTATCGCCCATGTACATGCGGGAAGGGTGCCAATTGTGGAAGAGGAATCCGCTGAGCGAAGCGATCACGCCGATCAACAGCACCATGTAGACCGGATCCGGGGTTCCTGTTGTCATGATCGCCACGATCCCCGCCACCAGGATCATGATGGAGACCACCGTGGTGATGCCATCCATGTTGTCGAGCATGTTGATCGAATTCATCATGCCCACCACCCAGAACAGCGTGAGCAGCACGTTCGCCCAATGGGCATCGAACAATTGTATCTCCGATCCGGAAAGGATCAGCAATGCCCCGCAGATCAGTTGTACCAGGAATTTCAGCAGGGGCTTCGTGTTGTAGGAGTCGTCGGCAAGGCCCATGAGGAATGCGAGCGAAGTGGCGGCCAGCAGGCCGAGCAGTTCGGGCCGTTGTGTTTCTTCACGCTGGCCGGGAAAAAGCACGCCATGCAGGGTGAAGCTCACCAGGAAGAGGATGTAGAAACCGATCCCGCCAAAGGCCGGTTTGTGCGTGCTCGCCCAGCGCACCATGGCCGGATCGCGATCGCGCATGCCCAGGGTTCGCGCAAAGCGCATGAAAAGCGAATCGATCAGCAGGCTGAACACCAAAATGGCGAAGAAGAGACCCGAATAGATCAGGAAGAGCTGCGTGCCGGTGTAGCTCATCTTCAGCCTTATTTCGAACGCCAGTCGCCGCGGAACGGGATACCCTGCGCATCCTTCCCACTTATGATCGGATCGGTGATGCCCCAATCGATCCCCAGATCGGGGTCGTTCCAAAGGATCGTTCTTTCCGATCCGTGATCATAGCTTTTCGTGCACTTGTACGCGAAGATCGTATCGTCTTCCAAAGCCACGAATCCGTGAGCGAAACCCGGTGGAATGAAAAGCATCGTTTTCTTCACCGCATCGAGCGTGATCTTGAAATGCCTTCCGTACGTGGCACTTCCATCGCGTATATCCACCACCACATCGATCACGCTTCCGTTCACCACATGGATCAGCTTTCCTTGTGCGTGCGGTTCCAATTGAAGATGAAGTCCGCGGAGAACGTTCCGCTGCGAAACGCTTTCATTGTCCTGCACGAATTCGATCTCCTTGCCGATCAAAGCCCGGAACGTGCTGCGGTTCCACGTCTCCAGGAAATGCCCGCGATGATCGCTGAAGATGCGCGGCTTAAGAACAATAAGTCCCTCGAACGGAGTGATGTTCACTTCCATGCTTACCGCCCTGTGATCCAGCTGAGGATCGTTCGTTTCTGCTTCGGTGCTTTTTCCTCGTAATAACCGCCGGCATATCCCTGGCCGCCATAGCCGTAACCGTAGCCGTAGCCGTAGCCATAATTGTAGCCGTATTTGTTCCGATCGATGTCCACTCCGTTCAGGATCGTGCTCAGGCGCGTGATGTTGTTCTCGTTGATCAAGCGGTCCACGTTCTGCACGAATTGCTTCTTGCTGTAATCCGATCGGAAGATGTAGATCGGGTAATCGGCGCGCTGGATCATTGGGATACCGTCCGTCACGAGCCCTACCGGCGGATTATCGATCAGCACCACATCGTACATCGATCGCAATTCCTCCAACAGCGAATTCATCCGTTCGCTCATGATCAATTCCGACGGATTGGGCGGGATCGGGCCGGCGGTGATGAAATCGAGTCCCTTCAAACTGCTGTGCTGGATGCAGCTCTGCAGATCGTGCTTCGCGATCAACAGTGTGCTCATGCCCTTGATGTTCTCCACGCCGAAACCCAGGTGGATCTTGGGTTTGCGCATGTCCAGATCGAGGATGATCACGCTCTTTCCGCCGAAGGAGATGATGCCCGCGAGATTGATCGCCACGAAGGTCTTCCCTTCACCCGAGATCGTACTTGTGATCGCGATCAGCTTGGGGCCCGGCGAATTATCAACGAACTGCAGGTTGGTGCGGATGCTCCGGAAGCTTTCCGCGATCAGCGATTTGGGGTTCTTGTCGATCAGCAACTGCGATACGGGGATTTCCTTCTTGTATTTCGGCACCATGCCGAGAATTCCAATGCTCGCGTTGGAGAGCTTCGCGATGTCGTGCAGTGAGGTGATGTTGTCGTGGAGGATGTAGCGCACCAGTACGATCATGAAGCTGATGATCACCCCCGTCATCAGGTAGGTTATGATGATCATGTTCTTCCGTGGGCTCAGCGGTTCCGAAGGCAGGTCGGCCTGTTCGAGTATGCGGTTCTCGGGAACGAAACCGGCCTTGCTGATGCGGTGTTCGATCTCCTTTTCCAGCAGCTGCGTGTAGTATTTTTCGTTTATGCTGAAGATGCGTTCGATCCGCGCGTATTGCAGCTCCTTTTCGGGAAGGGTGAGGAAGGCGGCCTCGAATTCATCCAGGTGATCGCTCAATTCCTGGCGCCGTTCCTCGGCGCGCATGCGCAGGTTGCGGATGCTTTCCAGGATCATGCTTTTCTGCACCTCGATCTGGTGTTCCAGGCCCTGCACCGTTATGTTCTCGCCGGTGGCTTCCACGCTCATGGCATTGCGCTTCATCAGCAGGTCCTGCATGGTGGTGATCATTCCGGCCAGCGTGGTCTGGAACTGCGTACCGATCAACAGTGGCATCAGGTCGAACGCATTGATCTCCGGCAGCGGCTTGTCGGTGGCGCGCTCGATCTCCTTCAGCAGTTCGATGTCCATGGTGAGGCGCACCATTTCATCCTCGTACGTGCTGCTTCTTTCCAGGTAGATCGGTGTGAGTTGTTCCAGATCGGCCACACGGTTCTCCATCTTGAAGGTCTGGAGCCGGTATTCCGATTCGCGCAATTCGTTGAAGACCGTATCCTTCTGCGAACTGATGAACTGGATTATGCTTTCGGCACTTTCGCCCTGGCGCTCCACATCGTAGGACATGAAGCTCTCGGCCATGGCCTGGGCGATATCACGCGCGAGCAACAGGTTCTCGTCCCGGCAGGTGATCTCCACGGTCTTCGCGTTCGGATCGGCGATGTTCACCTTTATGTTCTGGCTGTACCGATCGAGCAACGCCTGGTGCGAATTGATCCGCATGTAGAACACGTTGCGCGCATCGTCCTGGAAGATCAGGTGTTCGGCGGTGATGTTGATCAGGCAGCTGAAATGCGGCGTGCGCACGATCTCGTGCCTGTCCAGATCGAATTTGAAGGGTTGGGTTCCGATCGTATAGCTAAGCTCCATCCGCCGTGGATGGTTCAGGTCCAGGTAGATCGGTATGTCCAATATGGTGCTGTCGTGTACCGAAAGATCCTTCACCGTAACGGGTGAATGCGTGTAGAATTCCTCGGTGAGGATCTGTCCGCGATTGAAGTAGCTTACTTCGAGCGGCAGTTTCTTCAGCGCCTTGGAGATGAAGAATTTCGAGCGCATGAGCTCCACGTCGGCCTGCAGGTTCTGGTCCTCGGCGAAGGTGTTCATGCTCAGCACCTGGTTGGCCGTGTTGGTCTTGCGCAGTTGCAGCAGCGCCCGCGATTCGTAGATCGGCGCGGTGTAGCGCAGGTAAAGTGCTGCGGCCGCTGCAGCGGTGAGTATGCACAGCAGGATCCAGATCAGGCTGCGCTTGAAGATGTACAGGAAAAGCCCCAGCTCGAACTCGTTGCTGAAGTTCGTGATCCGCTCCTTGTAACTCTCGAAGTTGAGGTTACGCTGGCTGATGTCTTCGCTGAGCATTTCCGCCTTCTGGCCGCCTTAGTTGAAGCCTCTTACGATGCCGATCACCAATACGATACTGGTGAGCAGGGTGATCACCGGTGTAAGGTCGTTGAGCAGTTCCCGCGCAAGTTCGGGGTTGGGTTGAACGTACACTACATCGTCCCCCTGCATCACTATATCGGCGTATTTCAATCCATCGATCGTTGAGAGATCGAACTGGTATACCAGCCTTTTTCCACCTGCATCCTGGCGGAAGAGCTTCACTTTCCTGGCATCGCCGCGACGGCTTACTCCGCCTGCCAGGGCAAGCACTTCCAACAATGTGGTGTTGTTGTTCTCCAACTGCACCACTTTCGCATCGCCTCCACCGCCGGGGAATACCACCACCCGCCGGTTCACCACCAATAGTTGAACGAAGGGGCGGTTGTAGAATTGTGCGTATTTCTCCTCGAGGTCCATCTCCGCCTGGCGGATCGTTTTTCCCGAGATCTCCACACGGCCCAGGAGCGGAAGTTTCACCTTGCCATCGAATTCCACGGTATAGTTGAAGATCATCCGGTTCAGGAATTGCGCATCGCGGCCAGCTCCTTCGGAGATGAGGTCGATCATCTTGAACCCATCGTTCGCGAACAACCGGAACGAAAGGATATCGTTCGCATGGATCATCAATTCCCGCGAACTGGTGTCGGGCATTTGTTCATAGACCAGGTCCGTGGGCGTCTTGAACATGATATCGCGGTTGATCGTGCAACCGGAAAAGATCCCTGTGAGCAGCACCAACGCCAGCCACAGGTACTTGGGTGTTCGCATCATGATGTGCGGCAAAAGTATGTATCCCATGGTGGTGGGATCAATTGAGCAATGATCGGTACATGGCCGCCATATCACTTACCAGGCGGGTGTAATGGTAGCGGTCCTTCACATGGTCCCAACCATGGCGGCCCATGGCCTCGCGCAACGCATCGTCGCCGATCAGGCGTAGAAGGTGGTCCCGCAGGCCTTGCAGATCACCGGTCTCGCTGAGCAGGGCCGTGCGCCCGGGGATCACCACGTTCTCGATGCCGCCCACGCGCGTGCTTACGATCGGCCGGTTCGCCGCCTGCGCTTCGATCAGGCTCACGGGCGTTCCCTCGTTCAGCGAAGTGAGCATCACGATGTCCAGCCCGGCGTTCACGATGTCCACTTCCTTGAGCCAGCTTGTGAAAGTCATCGTAGCGTGCGGCATTTTTCCGATCGGAGGTTCATTGAAGCCACGGCCGTTGAGATAAGGTGCGTTCGTACGGCTGATCGAAAGCCGGTCGGTTAGCTGCTCGAGCTGTTCGCGCTCCTCGCCGTCGCCCACGATGAACGCCCTGATCTTGCGATCGGTCCGTTGCTTCACTTCAGCGATCACTTTCAGGAAAAGTGCGTGGTTCTTCACCGGCACCAACCGGCCTACGATCCCGATCGCGATCTCATCATCGGCAATGGCATACATTCTTCTGAAAAGATCCCGCTTTTTCTGTTGATCCTCCTGGAAACGGGATAGATCGAAGCCCAATGGGATCACGTTCACTTTTTCAGGTGGACAGATCCTGTGTTCTTCGACCAATTCCTGCTTTTGCTTCTCACTTATGGCGACGATCTTCGAGGATATCCTTGCAAGATATCTTTCAATGTTCTTGTATAAAGCCGTTCGGATCGGGCCGAAGTAACTATGGAATACATGTCCGTGGAAAGTATGCACGATCACCTTCACGTTCAATTCCGAAGCTGCCATTCTGCCTACCGCACCAGCTTTGGCCGCATGGGTATGAACAATATCCGGCTTGTATTCCTTGATCAATGCTTTTATTCTCCGGTAAGCTTCCCTATCGCGCCATGGCGCCACTTCACGTTGTAATTCAGGCAGGATCAAGGGTTCGATCCCCATCGAACGTAATATGTGATGGCTTCCTTCCTCCGTATCCTCCTGGCTTCCACCTACGAGCAAAGTCTCGAAACCGGCAGGCATATGGCGCGTGAGATAGGCCGCATTGTGCGTGGGGCCGCCAAGGTTGAAACGATTTATGATCCTGAGGATACGCGGCATATCAATTTTGCGATCGCAAGGGAAAGGCCATCAATTTCGATCGAAGTTCCTTTTCCACCACGCCAAGTAGACGAGCAACGCATGTACGGTTGCCTGAGAGCTTCCCGGTGAATTGCCGCGCAGCCGTGCAAGCAACGCGTCGGCACCCTGCGGATCGATGCCGGCCTGCCTGAGCAGGTCTGGTTGGAAATAGCGCTGGATGAGCGAACGCAGCGGACCCATGAAAAGTCCGCGCAAAGGCACTTCGAACCCTTTTTTCGGCCGGGCAGGGATCTGCGGCGGAAGCAAGGCACCGAACGCCTCACGCAGGATCTTCTTTCCACTACCCAGCTTGAACTTCATTTCTGATGGAAGCGAGAACGCGTACGAGACCAGCCGGCGATCCAGGAACGGAGTGCGCACTTCCAGGCCATGCGCCATGCTGGTGAGATCCACCTTGTATAACATGTCGTTGGGGAGCACGGTGTGCAGATCGGCCAGCAGCAGCCCGTTCAAACTCGGATCATCGCGCAACGGTTTGGTCATCTCCGCACGTCGGTCATTCCATTCCGCACGCTCTTCCAATTCGCCGATCAATCCGTCCACGATCTCCTCCTTCTCGAATGCGGCGAGCTGCAGATAACGTTCCTCAAAGGTGAGCCCGGCGACTTTCGCGAAACGATCGAGCTGGCGGAAGCGATCGGCCAGCGGATTGTTCCGTGAATGCGGCATGATGGACCAGATCGGTGCGCCCATCATCACCATCTGTTCCCTGATCCCGGGTTGCCGCGTACGCAATTCCGCCTGGTGCTTCCGGTAACCGCCAAAGATCTCGTCGGCGCCATCACCGCTCAGCGCCACCACCACATGTTGCCGCGTGAATTTGTTCAGCAGATAGGAGGGAAGCGCGCTGCTGTCGGCGAAAGGTTCATCGATGATCGAGAGGAAAGCCTCGTAGTTCTCCGCCAGATCATCGAGCGTCAACGTGAACGTGGTGTGATCGGAACCGATGTGCTTAGCTACAGCATGAGCATATTCGCTCTCATCAAAATACTTGTTGGTGAAGCCGATGCTGAACGTACGCAGATCGGGTTTATGCTTCTTCGCGAGCGCGGAAATGATGCTGCTATCAAGCCCGCCACTGAGGAAAGTTCCGATCGGAACATCGCTGATCAGGCGGATCTTCACCGCGTGATCCAGAAGCCGTTGTACAACGCCGATCGGATCGGCGATGTTCTTCGCCTCGCGCGCAGCCTGCTTCACGGAGAACCATCGATCCACATTGACCTTGCCATGCTTCACGGTGATCGAATGCCCGGGCAGCAGTTTGTTCACGCCGGAATGGATCGAATGTGGCGCAGGGATGTAATGATGCACGAAGTACATGCGCAGCGAGACCGGATCGATGGCCGGATCGATGCCGAACGCCGCCAATGTGCGCAGTTCACTACCGAAGAGCAAGCGGCCTTCGTAGATCGACCAAAGCAACGGTTTCACACCGAACCGGTCGCGCGCGATGAAAAGGTCATCCGTTTCCGCATCATGGATCGCGAGTGCGAAGAATCCGTTCAGGTCGTGCAGAAAGTCCGGTCCTTTCAACATGAACAGCCGGAGGATCACTTCCGTATCGGTGTGCGATCGGAATTGATT
>JAEYYE010000295.1 GCA_023430945.1 Bacteroidota bacterium | reverse complement strand
GAGGAAGGCAATGCCACGGGCACTACCAAGAGCGTGCGCCTGCAGGAAGATCAGCGTGTGTACGACGAGATCGAACGCGTGATCTGGGACAACACCGCGCACGACATGGTGCAGGAGATCGAATTCTCATGCACAGCCACGAAGCGCATCGCGATCGAGGTGAACGCGCAGGGCACCGAAGGCGCGAAATTGAAGAAGAACGGAAAGCAGTACGACATCGGGTGCGTAGGGATCCTCATCGAACACATGACCTCACCGGAACTCGGCTTCTAGCCTGATCGCTGAATGAACACGCCCCGATCGGTGACCATCGATCGGGGCGTGTTCGTTCAATTCACTATTCACCCAGCATGCCCGCATCAGGAAAGAGCCTGTGGTTCGGGGCCGCTGCTGGCAGGCCTGGCGCGTGTTTCCGGCAGCGGAACGAATTCCTGGTCGTCGTTCGGTGGAAGCAGGATGCGGCCTTCCTTCCAATCGGCCTTTGCCTGTTCGATCCGTTCGCGCCGCGAGGAAACGAAGTTCCACCAGATGAATCGTTCACCGAGCGGTTCGCCACCGAGCATCATCAATGTACAACGCGTGTGCGCAACGATCGTGGGCCTGGCGCCTTTCGTGAACATGAGCATCTGTCCCGGCGTGTAGGTCCTTCCATCAACCTCGATCGAACCTTTTACCACGTATACACCTCGTTCGGAATGTTCATCAGGCAGGCCGATCCGTGCACCTGGTCCCAACATCACATGCAGATAGAACATGGGTGAAGAGGTGCGCACCGCATTGCGGAGACCGAAGGCATTGCCGGCGATCAGGCGCATCCACACGCCTTTTTCCGTGAAGATCGGAAGCTCGGTTTCCGGATAATTACGGAAGGACGGATCGGCCTCCTCGTCTTTCTCCGGCAGCGCCACCCAGGTTTGGATCATCTCCAGATCACCACCCGCCAGCGCAGCAGGATCCTCGAAACGCTCCGAGTGCGCGATGCCTTTTCCGGCCGTCATCCAATTCACTTCGCCCGGGCGGATCACCTGCTCCACACCAAGGCTGTCGCGGTGTGTCACCGATCCTCCGAAGAGATAGCTCACCGTGGAAAGCCCGATGTGCGGATGCGGCAGGACATCGAGTTTGCGCGGTGGTTCCGGTACCGTGGTGATCGGTCCCGCATGGTCCATGAAGATGAACGGCCCCACCATCCTTCGCGATCGGAAAGGCAGGATCCGCTGCACGGCCATTCCCGGTGCGATGGATGCCTTGCGTGCTTCAATGACGATCTCCAGCATGATGGCTCGGTTTCACCGAATGTACATCAATGGCGATCGGCCCGGCATGCACTAACTTGTAACGATGGAAAAGCTGTTCGAGATCGAACCCGTGCTGCCGCAAGGTTTTTCCTATTACCCTTCATTCATTTCGGTGGAAGAAGAGGATGAACTCTGCCGCCGGATCGATGGGATGGAACTGCATACGTTCAAGTTCCAGGGTTTCGAAGCGAAGCGAAAGGCCGCTAGCTTCGGATACGACTGGAGCTTCGATCGGCGTGAACTTTCCAAAGGTGTACCGATCCCGCAGTTCTTCGATGCGATCATGGAAAAAGTAGCGGCCGGGATCGGCTTGCAAAAAGACGAATTCGCGGAGCTTCTCGTGTTGCAATATCCGATCGGTGCAGTGATCAACTGGCATCGCGATGCGCCTCCGTTCGGCGTTATTGCCGGGATCTCGTTACGGAGTGATTGCATCTTCAAGCTACGTCCTTACGAAAAGGCGAAGCAGCATCGTGGATCGATACGATCGCTCCGGGTGGAACGCCGATCGCTGTACTTAATGCAAGGCGAAGCCCGATCGGAGTGGGAACATAGCACCGCGCCCGTGAAGCACGTGCGTTACCCGATCACGTTGCGTACGCTGAAGTAGATCACGGTTCCGTTGGCATTCCAGCGGATCTCCACGCATTGATGCCACCATCGAGATGGGCCACTTTTTCGTAACCCATCTCCTTCAATGTGCGTGCGGCCAGCGCCGATCGCCCGCCCGATGCACAGTGCAGGATGATGCGCCCATTGCGGTCGAATTCCTTGCGGTGGTAGGGCAACGTGGGATCGGCGTAGAATTCAAGCATGCCGCGCGGTGCGTTCACCGATCCGGGGATCTTTCCGTGCTGCCGGAGTTCATCGGGTTCGCGCAGGTCGATCAGGGTGGCGCCACCTTCGATCTCCTTCTTCACCTGTTCGGGTGAAAGGTTCTCAACGTTCTGTCTGGCCTCTTTCACCATTTCGGTGGCCGATCGATGTGTGTTCATGGATCTGTTCTTTCGAAAAGTGAATATATGCTATCGTTCCCCCGTGCGTTCAGCAAAGGCGATCACATGCCCGTCCGGATCGGCGAAATAGGCGACCGTATCGCCCCAATCCCGATCGGCTTTTTCATCCACTGACAGTGCACCACAGCGCAGCGCGTTCGTGCATTCAAGATCCAGATCGTCCACATGCAGGTAAAGTTCGCAGCGCGGTATACCGGCGCCTTTTTCCGGGTGGGGCAGCACACCGGAAATGATCCTCGCGATACCCTCTGCAGGCATCAAGCCCAGTTTCACTTCCGCGGTCAACTGGAATTCGGTCATGCCCGGCACGTCGAGCACCGGCGCTTTTCGCAGCAGTTGCGCATAGAAATCCCGGCTTCGCTGCTGATCGCCCACGTAGAGGATGAACTGCACCGATCGGACCGCATCGCGTTTCATGTGATCAATGGCAAGCGCACCGTGAAGATGCATCCGGCGCCTTCTCCTTCACTCTGGCCTTCGATCCCACCGCCATGCAATTCCACCAGCTGCTTCACGATGTTGAGCCCGATGCCAAGTCCGGAGGCCACGCTGTTTGCGCCGTTGCGGCCAAGTTGGGAGAAGAGTTCAAAGGCTGCAGGCATGTTGTGCGGATCGATGCCTATGCCATTATCGATCACTTTCAGGATCGCTTCGGAAGCCGTGGCCTGGAGTGAAAGCACGATCCTGCCATGCTCGCCCGTGTAGCGGTTGGCGTTGCTCACGAGGTTGCTTATGATCTGCGTAAGACGTGTGGGATCGCCCAGCACCATCACCGGTGCATCGGCCGCATCGATCAGCAGTTCCTGCTGTTTGGCCTTGATGTGAGGCAATACCGTTTCGATCGCCATGGAGACCGTGGTGCGCAGATCGATCGGCTGTTTGCGCAGTTCGATCATACCGCGGTTGATCCTGTTCACGTCCATCAGATCATCCACCATGCGTACCAGGTGCTTCATCTGGCGCAACATCATTTCACGCGTATGGTCGATCATGTGCCTGTCATCGCCCGCGAGTTCCAGGATGTGCAAACCGTTCATTAGCGGGGCGAGCGGATTTCGCAGTTCATGCGCCAGTGTGGCGAGGAAGCTGCCCTTGCGCCGATCGGCTTCACGCAGTTCATCAATGATCTTCTTCCGTTCGGTGATGTTGAACAGTACGCCGGGGATGCGCACCGGTTCGCCGGCCTCATTGCGTTCGATCACGCCGCGACCGAGCACCCAGCGCATCTTTCCGTCGCTTCCGATCAGCCGAAGTTCCCCTTCATAGCCCGGTGCGCCGCTTACGATCGCATCGTTGATCAAGGCCGCTGCACGTTCCCGGTCCTCGGGATGGATCGAATCCATGTACACGTCCGCGGTCCCGCCATCGGCCTGCTCCTCCGTTATGTTGTAGAATACGCGCAGGTTGGCGTCCCCGTAGATCCGGTTGCTCGGAATATCCCACAACCATGTGGCCACATCACCTGCCGAAAGTGCCAGCCTCAATCTTTCCTGCGCGATGCGCAATTCCTCTTCGGTGCGTTTGCGTTCGGTGATATCGGTGGCGAGGATGAGCACGCTGCCCTGCTCGAGCACCGAAGCGTGCAGATCCAGCATCACGGTAGCGCCATCGGGCCGCAGCAGCGGGAATTCGCCGCGCCAGGAGCCATTTTGTGAAGCGTCGGCGAGCGCCTGTTCGTATTGTTTCCGGTTCGCGGCAGGGATCAGCTCGGGATGCCGCCTACCGACCAGATGCTCACGATCCACGCCCAGCATGTTGCACAGTGCCTGGTTCACATCGATCCAATTCCGATCCGCATCCGTGAGCAGGATGCCTACATGTGCATTCGAGAAAACGGAGCGAAGCTGGGCATCGCTCAGACGCTGCTGTACGGGCAAAAGGGGTGGGGGAATTGTACGAAAGTTAGCGCAGCGGATCGAATGGATCGAGGTTTCCGCTGGAATTTATCCCGTGTTCAAGGATCCGACGTTCACTTCCCGATACAGAACCTTCCGAAAATACTGCCCAACAGGTCTTCGGAGGTGATGCGCCCGGTGATCTCACCGAGGTGGTGTTGCGCACGGCGCAGATCGATCGCCAGCAGCTCACCGCTCACTCCCGCGCCGATCGATCTTTTCGCATCGAGCAAGGCGGAACGCGCTTTCATCAGTGCATCCACATGGCGCGTGTTGGTGACCACGAGATCTCCGGGGCCGCTGCGCATCCGGTTCACGTGATCGGTGAAGAGCGATCGAAGTTCCTCCAGCCCATCGCCGGTGCGTGCGCTTATCGAGAGGATGCGGCCCGATCGACGGCTGCCCGGCAGGTCGGCCTTGTTCATCACCGGGATGACCATGGGATCGGCACCGATCCGCTGGCGAAGCATGTCCGCTTCGGTGAGCAGCGCTCCTTCGCTCATGATGGTGGCATCGGCGAGCAGCACCACGATCTGCGCTTA
>JAEYYE010000260.1 GCA_023430945.1 Bacteroidota bacterium | reverse complement strand
GGGCGAACGCTGTGTACCTCAATTTCGATCGTGCACATCCCGACCAGGATTTCTATGCCACGATCTGGGAATACAACGGCCCGAACTTCAGTTACAAGCCGGATGAGTTCCTGCTGGACAAGAAGATCTGTGTGACGGGCAAGGTCACGCTGTACGAGGGCATTCCGAGGATCAGCATCAACAACGAAAAGGAAGTGATCTTCTACGAGGAAGCGATCGGCCGTTGATCTTCACGCTTTTTTCAGCGTGAAACTGAACGTGGTGCCTTTTCCTTCCGTGCTCTTCGCGGTGATCGTCTGCTGATGCGCATCGATGATGTGCTTCACGATCGCGAGGCCCAGGCCCGATCCACCTTCGTTGCGTGCGCGGCTCTTGCCCACGCGGTAGAACCGCTCGAACACGCGCGGCAGATGCTCCGCGCTGATCCCCATGCCATCATCGGCCACCTCCACCACGATCCTGTCGCCGAGCGGATAACTGTGCACGGTGCAGGTTCCGCCATCACGGCCGTAATCGATCGCATTGTTCAACAGGTTGGTGAACACCTGCGCCATGCGATCGCCATCGGCCATCACCATTGTTCCCGGCTGGAGCGCATTCACCAGCTGCATGCCTCTCTTCCGTGCCCGCATACGCATCGGATCGATGATCTCCTCGAGCAGTTCATGCAGATCAATCCGCCCGGTATCCAGGTGCATGATCCCGCTCTCGAGCTTGGTGATCAGGTCCATGTCCTCCACGATCTTGATCAACCGGTCCACGCCGTTCGATGCACGTTCGAGGAAATCGCGGTTCACACGTTCATCTTCAAGGCCCCCTTCCAGCAGGGTGAGGATATAGCCCTGGATATTGAAGATCGGCGTTTTCAGTTCATGCGCGAGATTGCCGATGAATTCACGGCGGAAGCGTTCGCGTTCCTCGAGCTTTTCGATCTGTTCGCTTCGCTCGGTGGCCCATACCGCCACATCTGCATCCGCCATTTTCAAGGGATCGCTGCTCCGCTCCTTCCTGCCCCTTCGCAGGTCATGCACCGAGCGGTAAAGGTTGTCGATCCGAGACCTGATGTACCGATCCAGAGCAAACTGTACGATCACCGCTGAAAGCATGAAGATCGCGATCGAAAGAAGAAAGATCGTTCCTCCGGAAATAGCGATGGAAAGGAACGTTACCGTGATCTGGAGCGCCGCCGCGGAGAATGCGGTGATGGAGGTTGCGGCAAGCAGGGAGACCTGGCGGGATGATAGTTGCGCCAAAGCGTGGATCGATAACGATCAAATATAGCGGCCTTCACCGCGCCTGTGCCCGATATCACGAAGACTTAACGTTGCCGAAACACTGGCCTGATACATTTGATCGCCGCGACGCCACGCGGCGTTCTCCATGAATTTCGGGATCCTCGAATTCCTTACGCTGGCAGGTTCGCTCGGCCTCTTCATCTATGGGATGAAAGTGATGAGCGAGGGTTTGCAGAAGGTCGCAGGCGGGCGCATCGGCGGCATGCTGAAGTTCATGACCACGAACCATTTCGCAGGAATACTCACCGGCTTCATCTCCACGGTGATCATCCAGAGCAGCAGCGCTGCCACGGTAATGGTGGTGAGCTTCGTGAACGCAGGTCTGCTGAAGGTGCGCCAGGCGATCGGCGTGGTGATGGGCGCGAACATCGGCACCACGGTGAAGGCGCTTTTCATCAGTTGGGCGGTGTTCACCGGCATATCGATCGAGATGTTCGCCGTACCGATCATCGGGCTGGCGTTCCCGCTGCTCTTCGTGCGCACACCAAAGGCCAAGGCCGCAGCGGAATTCCTTATCGGTGCCGCATTGCTCTTTCTTGGGCTGGAATTCCTGAAGGAACATGCCCCGGTGCCTTCCCCCGAAGCGTTGGAGATCCTATCGGGGATCGCCGATCACGGCATTCTTTCCGTGATCGTGTTCGTGCTGATCGGCACGGCGCTTTCCGTGGTGCTGCAATCGTCCAGCGCGTCCATCGCGTTCACGTTCGTGCTCTGTGAGAACGGCACGATCGGCTATGGCATGGCAGCGGCGCTGGTGCTGGGCATGAACCTGGGCACCACCACCACGGCGAACATCGCGGCACTGGTGACCAATGCTTGGGCGAAGCGCACGGCACGGGCGCATTTCCTCTTCAACCTGATCGGTGTGATCTGGGCAACGGCCTTGTTCCATCCCTATCTCGGGGTGATCGACAGGTACGTGGTGAACTCCTTCGGCATGTCCGCCTACACCGATACCGGCGCGATCAAATGGGCCGTAACGCTCCTGCACATCTCCTTCAACGTGATCAACACCCTGTTGCTCGTCGGGTTCATTCCCGTGCTGGAGAAGATCGTGACATGGATGGTGCCCACACGCACGGAACTGGATGAGGAATACCGGCTGGAATACCTCGATGCGGACATTCCGCTCACACCTGAACTTTCACTCCTGGAGGCGCGAAAGGAGATCGGCCGGTTCGCGCGGATCGCCAATGAAATGCTCTACATGGTGCGCGACCTGCTTACGACGAAGGGCTCCGCAGAACGTGAAGGGCTCATGCATCGGATCGCGAAATACGAGCAGATCACCGATCGCATGGAAGTGGAGATCAGCAAGTATCTCACTAAAACGAGCACTGAAGTGCGCAGCGAACAATTATCGGCGCAGATCCAGGGAATGCTCGCGATGATCGGCGACCTTGAACGGATCGGCGACATCTTCTACCAGATGAGCCGTTCCATTGAAAGGAAGTTCGAGGAAAGGTTATGGTTCACTCCGGAACAGCGCACGAACATCGTGGAGATGCTCGATCTGCTGGAGAATTCGTTCAGCGTTATGCGCAGGAACCTCGGCGTCGATCGCGAGGAGGTTTCCCTGGATGAAGCGGTGGAGGCCGAACAATTGATAAACCGCAAACGCGATCAACTGCGACGCGTACACCTCAAGAGCATCGAGGCGGGCGATTACAATGTGAAGAGCGGCCTCGTCTACAACGATCTCTTCTCTTCGATCGAGAAGGTGGGCGATCACGTGATCAATGTTTCCGAGGCTGCGGCCGGTGAGGTGTGATCACTCCTCCACCTTGATCGCGTCACTGTACACGCGATTGCTTTCGTTCAGTGCACGATCCACGATCATCACTTCGAAGCGCACCGTATAGTACGGCGATCCAGGCCGGATCGGCCAGAACAGGTCCACCGCGATATCCCCCTGGAGCGTTTTGTTCTGTCCCGTAGGTGTGATCCTCGGAATGCGGTAATTGGTCTCCAGCAGCAGGTCCGGTGCTTCCCAAACCCCGTTCTGCAATTCCTCGTAGTTCAGGAAGAGATTATGGTAATAGGTCGATGCCGTATCGAATGGCGGCTGAACATCCGAATCATCCAGGCCCAGATCACCATCGCCATCGGTGAAGGAGATCGTGAGCTTCGCACTCGTACCGAGCTGCTCGAACGACTTGAACGTGATCAACGGCTGTTCGGGGAATTTCTCCTTCGGTCCGCAACCGGCCATCAGCAGAAGAGCTGTGGCAGCGGCGAACGTTACTTTTAGACCCTTACCGGCGATATCGTACATCGTACCCAAAGTTAAGAAGTGTCCGCTTCCGTTCCAGCCGATCCTGTCGTTCCACCTGAATTCCATGAACGTCCATTTTCGATCGGCTCCGCTGATGGATTCAACGCATTCGCGTTCGATCTATTCCATTTGCATGCAGAAAAGAACACCGTTTACCGCACTTTTCTTGAAGGGCTGAGGATAGATCCATCACAGATCCGGTCGATCGAACAGATCCCTTTTCTTCCGATCGGCTCCTTCAAACGCCACAACGTTCTGCTGGATGGGCTGGACGCGGAGACCATTTTCACCAGCAGCGGCACCACGGGAGAGACCACCAGCCGGCACCATGTTCCCCGGCTGGATCTATACGAACGTTCGTTCCTGACTTCATTTTCTCGCGTTTATGGCGATCCATCAGAGTGGCGGATTCTCGCTCTATTGCCATCGTATCTGGAAAGGAGCGGTAGTTCGCTGGTGTACATGGCGAACGAATTGATCGCACGCAGTGGAGATCCGCTCAGTGGCACTTACCTCGATCGGCTGGATCGGCTTACGGAAGTATTGCATCGATCGGAGCGTGAAGGACGTAAGACCCTTCTTCTCGGCGTGACCTTCGCCCTACTCGACCTTGCTGAAAAACATCCGCAGCAATTGCGGAACACGATCGTAATGGAGACCGGCGGAATGAAGGGAAGGCGCCGGGAAATGGTGCGCGAGGAAGTACACGTAAAGTTGAAGAATGCGTTCGGCGTGGAGCAGATCCACAGTGAATACGGCATGACCGAATTGCTTTCGCAAGCCTGGTCGAAGGGTGAAGGGATCTATCATTGCCCGCCGTGGATGCGTATGCGGATCCGCGACGTGAACGATCCGTTCGCGACCGTTCCGCATGGACGGACCGGCGGGATCGATGTGATCGACCTGGCGAACATCACCAGCTGTCCGTTCATTTCAACGCAGGATCTTGGCCGATCGCGGGAGGATGGAAGTTTCGAAGTGCTTGGCCGCTTCGATCACAGCGATCTGCGTGGCTGCAACCTGCTTGTTGAGTGATGATCTCGATGGAAGCCAGGCAGGCTGTGCGTGAAGGATAGAAGCGGAAAGCCCGCAAGCGATCGTGGCGGGGGCACGCCCGAATTCACGTCACTTTCACCAGGAAATTGTACTTCTTGCCGCGCTGGAGCAGGATGAACTTTCCACCCAACGTATCGTTCGCATCCACTTTGCGATCCTCGGCCACTTTGTTTTTGTTCATCGCGATCCCGCCCTCCTTGAGAGCACGTTTCGCTTCGCCTTTCGAGGGAAGAAATCCCGTTGCCTCGGTGAGCAGATCAACGATGGCGATGCCGGCGGAAAGCTTGTCGCGAGGCACTTCGGCTTGTGGAACACCGTCGAAAACCTCGATCCACTCCTGATCGGAAAGTGATGCGAGTGTTTCCGCCGTCGATCGGCCGAACAGGATCTCGCTTGCCTTTTCGGCGGAACGCAATCCGGCTTCGCCATGGACACGTTTTGTGATGTCGGCGGCAAGTTCCTTCTGGAGCGCGCGCAGATGCGGTGCCTTCTGGTGCGCCATCACGAGCGAGTCGATCTCCGCCTGGCTCCATGTGGTGAAGATGTGCACGTAACGCACCACATCCTCATCGCCGGAATTCAACCAGAACTGGTAGAATTTGTACGGTGAAGTGCGCGCAGGATCGAGCCACACGTTGCCGCCTTCGCTCTTGCCGAACTTCGATCCATCGGCCTTGGTGAGCAATGGTGTGGTGATCGCGAATGCCTCGCCCCCATCCATGCGACGGATCAACTCCGATCCGGTGGTGATGTTGCCCCACTGATCGCTGCCGCCCATCTGCAGGCTGCAACCCATGTTCTTGTACAACCAGAAATAATCGTAGCCCTGCACCAACTGGTAACTGAATTCAGTGAACGAGATCCCGGTCTCGAGCCTTTTCTTCACTGAATCCTTGGCCATCATGTAATTCACCGTGATGTGCTTGCCCACATCGCGTATGAACTGGAGAAAACCGATCTCCTTGAACCAGTCGTAGTTGTTCACCAATTCCGCTGGATTCTCTTTCGACTCGAAATCCAGGAAATGCGCGAGCTGCTTCCTGATGCCTTCCAGGTTGCGTTGGAGGGTTGCCTCATCAAGAAGATTTCTTTACTCGCTCTTTCCGCTGGGATCGCCCACCATGCCGGTGGCGCCTCCCACCAAAGCGATCGGCCTATGCCCGGCGCGCTGGAAATGCACCAGCATCATGATCGGAACGAGGTTGCCGATATGGAGCGAATCGGCCGTTGGATCGAAACCGATGTAGCCGCGTTGCGGACCTTTGGCAAGATGTTCCTCCACGCCGGGCATGCTGTCCTGCAACATGCCGCGCCAGCGCAATTCCTCTACGAAACCCATTTCCTTTGATCTGCGCCAAAAGTAGAAAGGATGCGGTGGGTGGAACGCACACCTGTTATTTGGGCGAATTCCTGTCAGGTCGTGGTTCCGGTTCCAAGTCCGCGGCCGCCAAAGCGCGGCCTGTGGGCTTTCCACCTACACCACTTACGCATCTCCTGTTCCAAGCGAAAGTGTTGCCGTTCATGACACAACGAAATGTATTTGAACCGCGACGACGCAACGAAGCAACGTAAATTCAAAAAACGTAGACAGTCCCTTCATCAATACGTCGCGTATCCGTCGCGTCGTAGCGCCGTCGCGGTTGAACCTCTTCTGCGTCGCCTCATCAATACGTCGCGTTCCCGTTGCGCCTTGCCTTCGCCGTAGCGGCTTCGCGCAGGCACGGTCGTCGCGGTTAACCTCTTCCGCGTCGCCTCATCAATACGTCGCGTTCCTGTTGCGCCTTGCCTTCGCCGTAGCGGCTTCGCGCAGGCACGGTCGTCGCGGTTAACCTCTTCCGCGTCGCCTCATCAATACGTCGCGTTCCCGTTGCGTCGTAGCATCGTCGCGATCAACCCTCTTCCGCGCCGTCCCTCTAACTTGCGCTACGAATGGACCTGATCACCGGAAGTTGCGGCATCGTGGGGATCCACCTCCTGCATGCCTACGCATCAGCGGGTGAACGTGTTCGCGCATTGCACCGGAAGGGAAGCGATCGGGAGATCGTACGGCTCGTGTTCCGCCATTATTCCGATCGGGCGGATGAATTGCTGGATCGGATCGAGTGGGTGGAGGGTGATCTGCATGATATCGGATCGCTCACCGATGCGATGGCGGGCATCCGGCGGGTACATCACGCTGCGGCGATGGTCTCGTTCGATCCGCGCGATGCGCGAAGACTTTTCAAGGTGAACGCCGAAGGCACCGCGAACGTCGTGAACGCAGCGCTGATCCAGGGTGTTCAACGGATCTGCCATGTGAGTTCCACCGCCGCGATCGGCCAGGCCGATCCATCCATCGAAAGGCATGAAGGTCTTCCCTGGCAGGCCGATCGGAACACATCGCCCTACGCGGCGAGCAAGTACGCTGCGGAAATGGAGGTATACCGCGGCATTGCCGAAGGGCTCGACGCCGTGATCGTGAATCCGTGCGTGATCATCGGACCGGGCGCCGCAGGGAGAAGCACCATGACATTGATCGGCAAACTACATGAAGGGACGCGCTTTTTTCCACCGGGATCGAACGCGATCGTTGATGCGCGCGATGTCGCTGCTTGTATGCGCCAGTTGATCGATGTGGCGCCAACCGGCGAACGTTATCTGCTTGTTGGTGAGAACATCACTTACCGCGATCTTTTCACAAAGGCTGCGGAAGCTTTCGGGAACACGCCTCCTTCGATCGCACTTTCTCCGACGCTACTTGAACTGGGCTGGCGCGCGGAACGCGTGCGCACCGCGCTTTTCGGAGGAAAACCTTTCGTGACGCGCGCAACCGTGCACAGTTCGATCATCCACCGGAAATACAGCAATGGAAAGGTGAAGAAAATCCTCCGATATGAATTCCGGGATGCCGATGAAGCACTTCGGAATGTCGCGGCATATTTGAAAGGATCGAAGGAAAGGAAAGGAACAGCGCTCAGCGAGCCGGTGTGATCGGATCGGCGGAGAGCTGTTCTTCCACCGGCGGCAGATCCTTTCGCCGGCTCAATTCCGCGATGATCTCATCATAGATCGCACGCAGTTCCTCTGGTCGTGAAGAATAATATTCAAAGCTCCGCTTGAACTGCTCCTCATCCACTTGGAATTGCTTGAAGGCTTCCTCATAGTAGCGTTCCACCGGCACCTGGGCGCGTTGCGCATTCACCAATTCCTGGTTCACCCGCGCTTCGATCAGCTGCGCTTCCGTGAGCACTTTCTTGAAGAGTTCCCGATCGAGGATACCTTCGGGCGCACTTCGTTCCTGGGCGCATGCGAACAATGCGATCGAAAGAAGAAGAACGATCGTTCTCATCGATCGAACATCAATCTTTTTCCGCGCACCGTGTGATCGACACGGCCGTTGGCGTACACCATTTCACCGTTCAACCACGTGTTCATCACCTGTGATGAGAACTGCTGTCCTTCGAATGGAGACCAGCCGCATTTGTAAAGGATGTTCTCCTTCGAAACGGTCCACGGCAGATCCCGATCCACCAACACGAGATCGGCGTGAAAACCTTCCCGGATGTAACCGCGCTTCTCAACGTTGAAGAGCCTTGCCGGTGCATGGCACATCTTCTCCACCATCCGTTCGATCGGTAGAACGCCTTGCTTCACCAGTTCAAGCATCGCTACCAGCGAATGTTGGATCAGCGGACCTCCGGAAGGACATTTTTGGTAGGGTTGCTCCTTCTCTTCGATCGTATGTGGCGCATGATCGGTGGCGATCACATCGATCCGATCATCCTTGATCGCCTCGCGGATAGCATTCCGATCTGCGGCTGATTTCACCGCCGGATTCCATTTGATGAACGCACCTTTCGAGATGTAATCCTCATCCGTGAACCAAAGGTGATGTACGCAGGCTTCCGCGGTGATCAGTTTCTTTTCCAAAGGTCCGCGATGGAAAAGCTCCAACTCACGCGCCGTGCTGATGTGCAGAACATGAAGCCGTGTGCCGTGTTCCTTCGCGAGCTTCACAGCGTTGCTGCTGCTGATGTAGCACGCCTCGGCGCTGCGGATCAACGGATGTTCCTCGATCGGGATCTCCTCGCCCCACTGGGCCACGGCCGCGGCCAGGTTCGCACGGATCGTCGTCTCATCCTCCGCGTGGATCGCCAGCAACATGTGCGCTTTGCTGAACAGGCGTTCCAGGGTCGAAGGTTCATCCACCAGCATGTTGCCGGTGCTCGATCCCAGGAATGCCTTCAAACCACAGACGGAACGTGGATCGGTGCGCAGCACTTCATCCATGTTGTCGTTGCTCACGCCCATGTAGAACGAATAGTTCACGCGGGAAACCGCGCTGGCGCGATCGTATTTTTCCTGAAGAAGCTGCTGCGTAAGCGTTTGCGGAACCGTGTTCGGCATCTCCATGAAACTGGTGACACCACCGGCCGCCGCGGCCGCGCTTGCATGCGCGATATCATCCTTGTGCGTGAGGCCTGGCTCGCGGAAATGCACCTGATCATCGATCACACCGGGAAGGAGCGTCCTGCCTTTCGCATCGATCTCCTCCACACCGCCGAACGAACCGATGCCTTCCTCCGCGACACGTTCGATCACGCCCGATCGCACCAACACATCGGCCGGAAAGCTTCGGCCATCATTCACAACGTTGGCTCCGCGGATGATCCAATCGTTCATGGCCGCTTGATGTTCATCCGCATCTTCAACACACCGAGAAAGGCTTCATGAAAGATATTCATGCTCATCTTGCTTCTCCCTTTCAACCGATCGATGAACGTGATCGGGACTTCCTTGATCTTGAACCCGTGCAACTTCACCCGGTATTTCATTTCGATCTGGAATGCGTAACCGATGAATTTGATCTCGTCCAGCGGAAGCGCTTCCAGTACAGGCAGCCTGTAACAAACGAAGCCGGCCGTTGTATCACGTACGCCGAGCCAGAGAATGGTGCGCACGTAGAGCGATGCCGCGAAGCTCATGAGGATCCTTTCCCACGTCCAATCGCGTACCTGTCCCCCTTTCACATAACGCGACCCCACGCTCATATCGGCGCCACCGGTTGCACAAGCTTCATAGAGCCTTACCAGATCCTTTGGTGCGTGGGAAAAATCCGCGTCCATCTCGAAGATGTACAGGTACTTCCGCTCGATCGCCCATTTGAAACCTGTGATGTAGGCGGTGCCCAATCCCAACTTCCCTTTTCGCTCGAGAAGATGGATCCGCGCGGGTATTTCGCGCTGCATTTCCTTCACTATCCCTGCGGTGCCGTCGGGTGAATTGTCGTCCACCACCAGCACATGGAATTCAGGCTGGAGCGCGATCACATGGTTGATGATGTCGCGGATGTTCTCCTTCTCATCGTAAGTGGGAATGATGACGAGACGTTCGCGCAAGGTTCCGGGATGGAGGCCAAATATAGCCGGGCGCACCGGTGCCGTCAGCGGACAAGCGTCACGTGCCCGATGCGTTCCACACGATCACCGGAATACGGATCCTTCATGTGCAATTTCCACGCGTACACGCCTTGCGGGAATTCTTCGCCGGAAGAGGAGAGTCCGTTCCACGAGGCATCAGGATCGGTGGTCGCGAAGATCTCGGCGCCCCACCGATCGAAGATGATGAACTGGTACCGATCGGGATCGACCCCACCCACCACCGGTTGGAAAAGATCGTTGATACCATCGCCATCCGGGGTGAAGGCATTGGGCACGTGAAGCTCCAGCGCATCGCCCACCGTTACCACCTTGCAGATCGTATCGGCGCATTGCGGCGAAGCGTAGGCGATCAGGCAGACATCATATTCATCGGCCAATTCACCGGGAAAGAGATGGTTCACATGCTCGGTGGAATAAGTTCCCGTCCCACCCATTTCCCACATATAAGTGGAAGCGCCTTCCGAATAATTATGGAAATAGGCGGTCGGGTTCTGCGTTCCGATCGCTTCAGGCAGGGCCTCGAAAGCAGCAACCGGTTCGTCGAACACGTTCACCAGCTCCACCGCCTGCACGGTGTTGGCACCGCAACCATTGCCTGCGTCGATGATCAAGGTCACATCGTAGGATCCGGCTTCTTCGAACGTGGTGGTGATCGGACCACAATCCTGTGAGAACTCACCGTTGCCGATGATCCAGGTGCATGAGGCCGATCCGGCGAAGTCATGTAAGATCGTCACTTCCACCGGTGCGCAGGCATCGGAATTGGTGGCGGTGATCACCGGGTTCGGCACGGGAAGCAGATCCACAATGACGATCGATGAAACCGCTGCGCAGGGAGCATCAGGTTCGATCGTATATGTGTAGTTTCCACCAGGCTGGGTCGCCGGATCGAAGCTTCCATTGAAGTCCGATCCATCGGGAGCGAGCCATGATCCGTTGGCATCAGGAGATCCGCCGATCAACGTGAACAGATCCATAGGAGCATCGTTCTGGCAAAGAGTTATCGATCCGTTGGTGCCGGCATTCGCCGCTTCGCTGATCGCGATCGTAACGGTGGCCGAATCCGTTCCACAGGCGGCGTTGCCCTGCACAGTGTATGTGTAGATACCCGGCGCGCTCGATCCGGGAAGGAACATCGCAGCCGGTGTACTTCCATCCGGGCCGGTCCACGTGCCGTTGGGATCGGGATCTCCTTCAAGAAGGCTCATCAACGTGGCTCCGGATTGATTTGTACAGAACATGATCGAACTGCTCTCACCGGCATCCGGCAGAGAATAGATCACCACGTTCACCACCGAACTCGCGGGGGCGCAGCTGCCATTGGTAACGGTGTAGGTGTAGGTTCCAGCGACGTCGATCAGCGGATCGATCAGGGAAGCATGCGGTTGCCCGTTCGGATCGGTCCATGTGCCGCCAGCATCCAGCGTTCCCGATAATCCATCGAAGAGGGAGACCTGGCCTTCATCGCTGCACATATCCAGAGTGCCTCCGATCCCGGCTTGCGGCGCTGCACTGATGGCGACCTGCAGTTGAGCCACAGCGGCCGGGCAATCACCCGATCCAGCGACCGTATAGGTGTAGGTCCCGCTTTGCGCGGTGGTGGGATCGAGCGTTGCCGTGGTGGCGTTGCCCGATGGATCGGTCCAAGTTCCGTTCTGATCCGGGGAACCTTCCAGCGCTGCGATCAAGTCCACAGCCTGATCGGTGCTGCACAGATCGATCGCGGAATCGGCACCGGCATCCGCGCCGGGCAATACGGAGACCTCCACCGAAGCCGAAGCATCGGCACATTCCGATCCGGTAAGCGTGTAGGTATAGGTGCCGGGTTGATGGATCGCGGGATCGAAATCCCCATTGAAGCTTTGCGAAGGTCCGCTCCAGGATCCGCCGGCCGATCCGCCAAGAATGGACAGAAGATCCTGAGGTTCCGCCGACGAACAGATCTCGATCTCGGCGGAAGTTCCCGGATCAGGCGCAGCTTCCACGCTCACGGAAACGATCGCCTGATCCGCAACGCACGGCGCGGTGGCATCGATCGTATACGTGTAAGTTCCGGAAGGATGGATCGATGGATCGAACTGGCCGCTGAAATTCGGGACCGGGCCGCTCCAGCTTCCACCCATATCCGACGTACCACCAAGCACCGTGAACAGATCGGTGACCGTGCCGGAAGAGCAGATCGCGAGAAGTGCATCTTCACCTGCATCGGGATCCGAAGTGATCGAAACCACCACTTCCGCGGAAGCCGATCCGCACGAACCCGAACCATCCACCGTGTACACGTAAGTACCGGCAGCATGTGAAGCGGGATCGAAATTCCCATCGATCGGCGACGGACCGGACCACGATCCACCTGCCTGTGGTGTTCCTCCCAGCTGATCGAACAGATCAAGGATCCCGCCGGAAGAACAGGCCGCAACGGACGCATCCTCGCCTGCATCAGCTCCTTCCAGGATCTCAACCGTAACAGTTGAAGCATCACTCACACATGGAGCGGTCGCATCGATCGTGTAGGTGTAGACCCCGGCCAGATGCAACGACGGATCGAAGCTTCCGTTCATATCCGGTGATGGTCCAGACCAACTTCCACCGGCATCAGGCGATCCACCCAGAAGGCTGAAAAGATCCACTGGAGTTGCGTCGGGGCAGATAGAAGCCAGCGCATCGGTACCCGCATTGGGTGAACCGGTCTCAGTGACAACCACCACCGCGCTCGAACTTCCGCACGGCGCACTTCCATTGATCGTATAGGTGTAATTGCCGGGATCATGGATCGATGGATCGAACATGCCATCGAAAGCGCCCGACGGCCCGGACCATGTGCCACCCGGTTGGGGCGATCCACCCAAGCTGCTGAAAAGATTGTTGGCCCCGCCGTTCTGGCACACCGTGATCGCACCGTCCGTTCCTGCATCCGGCGCCGGATAAACCGTTATGGTGATCAATGCTTCATCGCTCACGCACGGAGCGACCGCATCGATCGAATAGGTGTAGATCCCTTCGGGATCGGCGGAAGGATCGAATACACCAACGAAACTTCCGGCAGGTCCGCTCCATTCACCACCCGGATCGGCCGATCCATTGAAGAAAGTGAACAGATCCACAGGGGCATCGCTGGAACAAAAGCTGATCTGCATATCGTTGCCTGCGTTCGGCGAGCCGGTCTCCACCACTGTTACGCTCGCTGAAGCTCCGGTGCAGATCGTTCCCCCTGCGATCGAATACGTGTATACACCAGGCTCATGGATCGCGGGGTCATAATAACCTGTGATCACACTGGGTCCGCTCCAGGTGCCACCAGGTTGCGGGTCGCCGCCAAGCATGGTGAACAGATCCACGGCAGCGCTCGCGTTGCACAGCGTGATCGAGCCATCGGCGCCAGCGTCAGCCGCTTCCTCCAGATCCACCGTTACGGTCGCTGAAGCTGAAGGACAGGGCGCGGTTCCAGTGATCGTGTAAACATAATCCCCTGCCTGATGGATCGCTGGATCGAAGATCCCTGCACTCAATGGGCTTGGGCCGCTCCAGGTGCCACCGCTTTGCGCCGAACCACCAAGGGCATCGAATAGATCGAGCGGTGCGGCGGAACTGCACAGTTGGATCGAAGTGTCATTTCCGGCGAAAACTGGAAGCGCTTCGGTAACCACCACCATCGCGCTTGAACCGGCACAGCTTCCATTTCCGGGGATCGAATACATGTACGCGCCGGGAACATCGCTCGAAGGATCGTACGTGCCATCGATCGCACCCGGCCCAGACCAAGTGCCACCAGGTTGCGGAGCGCCACCCAAAGCATTGAACAGATCGGCAGGTGCATCCGTGGCACAGATGGAAAGTGTTCCATCACTTCCCGCATCCGCAGCGGGTGTCACGGTGATATCGATGGAAGCAACAGCATCCGGACACGCTGCGGATCCCGTCACAGTGTAGGAATAGATCCCTTCAGCGTGCAATGCGGGATCGAAAGTTCCGGTGATCTCCGATGGTCCGCTCCATGCTCCGCCACCTTGTGGCGTACCGTTCAATTGTGAAAGAAGATCGATCGGTGCGGCATCGCTGCAGATCTCCAAGGTCACATCAGAACCGGCGTCAGCAGGAACGAATTCATTGACAGTGATCGTGGCGGAAGCATCGGCACATCCATTCGCGCCAGCCACCGTGTACACATATGCTCCCGGTGCATTCGCGGCTGGATCATAAGTGCCATCGATCGCATCCGGGCCCGACCATGTTCCGCCAGTCTGCGCAGTTACGCCGAGCAGCGCGAAAAGATCCACGGCCGCATCGGAGGAACACACGTCGATCGAAGCATCGGCACCGGCATTCGCCGCCTCCTGAACATCGACCGTTACCGTTGCACTAGCTGCTGCGCACGGATCGGCGCCGGCAACCGTGTAGATGTAGATCCCTTCAACATGGATCGCCGGATCGAAATTCCCATCGATCGTGCTTGGGCCGCTCCAGGTGCCACCGGATTGCGGCGTACCGTTGAGCACAGTGAAAAGATCGACCGGAGCGGCATCGTTGCAGATGGTGATATTTCCCATGGTACCGGCATCCGGCGCCGGGATCAGCGAAACCGAAACAGTCGCTGTTGCCGGCTGGCAGCTTGCCGGACCGTTCACCGTGTACACATAGTCACCAGGAAGATGCAACGCCGGGTCATATACACCTGTGATCGCGCTCGGCCCGCTCCATGTTCCATTCGCCGCCGGTGTTCCGCCAAGCTGGCTGAACAGATCGATCGCGCCTTCGTTGCTGCAAACCTGCACCGAAGCATCGGTACCGGCATTGGGCGCTGCCACTTCTGAAACGATCACCCAGGCGGTGGAATTCGCGCACGGCGGAGTTCCTGTGATCGTATAGCCATAATTACCCGGATCATGGATCGCAGGATCGTAAATGCCTTCCATCACTCCGGCCGGACCCGTCCATACACCGCCTGGCTGCGGCGCTCCATTCAACACATCGATCAGGTCAACCGGCGTCGCGCCTTCACAGACCGTAAGGTTCGCGTTCATTCCCGCATCCGGAGCCACATATTCGTTAACCGTGAGCGTAGCGGAAGAACTCGCGCAGGCCGGATCGCCGGTAACCGTGTACTCATAATCACCAGGCTCGTGCAAGGCCGGTGAATAATTACCCGTGATCGCACTCGGTCCGCTCCACGTTCCACCCGGTTGCGCCGCCGCTCCAAGCAATGCGAACAGATCTGTAACAGGGCTTGATGTGCACAGATCCACGACACCATCCATGCCCGCGTACGGCGAAATGATCTCGTTCACTATGACCGTTGCGCTCGCTCCGGGACAAGGACCGCCGACAAGCGTGTAGGTGTAGACGCCGGGATCGTGCGCGGCTGGATCATACGTGCCGTTCATCGGGCCCAGCGGACCAGTCCAATTGCCACCCACCGCAGGCGATCCACCGAGGCTATTGAACAGGTCCACGGC
>JAEYYE010000256.1 GCA_023430945.1 Bacteroidota bacterium | reverse complement strand
AAAGCGCCATCGCAGCGAATGTAGAAGTGATCGCGTGTAACGCGCGTGATCGTTGAAAAGATCACTTCCTTTCCTGCTTAGAAGCATCGATCATCCGTTGGAAACTTTTCCAGAGATCGGCAGCTGCGTTGTCCCATGTGAAGCGTTGGGATCGGATCAGACCGCGCTGGATCATTCCTTCACGCAATTCCCGATCGGTGATGACGCGGTACAATTTAGTAGCGATGTCGTCCACATCGAACGGATCGCAGTAAAGGGCGGCATCGCCTCCGATCTCCGGCAGGCTCGTACGATCGGAAGTGAGAACCGGAACACCCGAGCGCATCGCTTCTGCGAGCGGGATCCCGAAACCTTCGAAATAGCTCACGAACGCGAGGGCTTCGGCACCGCCGAGCACATTGCAGAGCGAGTCCTGATCGAGCCGTCCGGTGAAGTGGATCCGATCCTTTTGCTTCACTGCATTCCACGCCTGCTTCATGCGATCGTCCCACCAGAAACTTTCCCCAACGATCACCAGGCGATGCGGCAGATCGCGGCTGTTCACCATTCGATCGAAAGCTGTGAGCAGCCGCGCGATGTTCTTGCGCGGATGCAGCGAACCCACGCAGATCACGTACGGCGCACCTTGCGCATAGCGCTCACGAGCTTCCTGTTTCGCGGCTTGCTCCAATGGATGGAACTTCGAACCGATCCCATTGTACACCACATCGATACGGGTTGGATCGATGCCGTACGTACGTGCGATGTCGTTCCTGGAGAATTCGCTCACGGTCGCGATCCGATCGGCGCGCTGTGCGAAACGCGGGAAATAGTTCCGGTAATAACGGCTGTATGCTTTCGGAAGATCCTCTGGATAATGTTCGAAATTCAGGTCATGGATCACGGCGAGCGAAGGGATCGAACTGCGCAGTGGAAGAAAACCATCGGGACTGATGAACGCATCGAACTTCCTGCGGACGAGGTACCATGGAAGTACATGATCGAACCAGACGCGGTAGAGAAGTGGATGGCGCGTGGGCGGTGGAAGCATGACACCTTTCACGTTGGATGCATAGTTCCACCGCGGATCGAATTTCCGATCGAAGATGAAGGTGAACTCATGTTCCGGATGGGCCTTCACGATGCGTGAAAAAGTCTCGTGCGTGAACCAGCCGATGCCCTCGAGCCTGCCGGGAAGCAATAGCCGGGTGTTCACCGCGATGCGCATGGGTGGCAAAGGTGGTGAAGCCGTGGGAATGGATCAAAAGATGGCACCAAAGCGTGGCGGGATCCGCGTGAGCGATCGCAGCGGCAGCCTGCCGCAGACGAAGCGTTGCCGGTGCACGGTCCGCAGTACTGCGGACGAGGAGGCGACCGCAGGAAGCCACCGCAGCCGTGCGACCGGCCGCTGAGGCAAGGCAGCTATAGCGGAGAGCGCGACCCGAGGCTCTGCGAGGGGCACGCCCGAACGAAAAACAGCACCGATCGCGCCGAAGCTGCCATCTTCGCAGCCGGATGCAACGCACATTCATCACCAACCTGGCGCTGCTGCTGCTGCTGAACCTGTTGGTGAAGCCGTTCTATATACTGGGGATCGATGCGGGTGTACAGGATGTGGTGGGATCGGCCGAATACGGGACGTACGCGGCCCTGCTGAGCCTGAGCTTCCTGCTCAACATCATACTCGATCTAGGGATCACCAATTACAATACGCGCAACATCGCGCAGCATACGCAGCTGCTCGGAAAGTACCTGGGGCATATCGCTGGCATACGCCTTTTGCTCGCGTTGATCTACGCGGTGATCACCGGGTTCGCCGGTTTCTGGCTCGGCTATTCCAACGATCAACTGCAGTTGCTCGGCTGGCTCATCTTCAACCAGGTACTCGTCGCGTCGATCCTTTATCTGCGCAGCAACATCGCAGGTGCGCAGCGCTACAGGCAGGATAGTCTGCTGAGCGTGCTGGACCGGTTCCTGCTGATCGGTGTGATCGGCTGGCTTCTGTGGGGCAGGGAAGGGGAATTCCGTATCGAATGGTTCGTGTGGGCGCAGACCGGTGCTTATGCGATCACCTTCTTCGTGGCGCTGGCCATGGTGTTGCGGCTTTCGGAAGGATCGAAGCTGAACCTGCGCTCACCGATCGGGTTGGTGATGCTTCGCCAGAGCTTTCCGTACGCGTTGCTGATCTTGCTGATGACCTTCTACTACCGGATCGATACGCTGATGCTGGAGCGGATCTCGGGCGATCTGCATGCGGGGATCTATATGCAGGGTTTCCGCTTCTTCGAAGCGTTGAACATGCTCGGTTATCTGTTCGCCGGACTGCTTCTCCCGATGTTCAGCCGAATGCTGAAACAGAAGGATGATGTGGCCCCGCTCGCGTTCACGGCCTTCAAACTGGTGATGGCCGGTGCGATCCCGATCGCGATCTACGGTTGTTTCCGATCGGAACAGATCATGGAATTGCGCTACACCGAGCATACGGATCTATCCGCGCCGGCGTTCGCCGTGTTGATCTGGTGCTTCGTGGCGGTGGCTACCACGTATATCTTCGGGACGTTGCTCACGGCCGGCGGCCGTTTGCGGGCGCTCAACTGGATGGCGGCGGGCGGTGCGGTGCTCAACATCCTTCTCAACCTGATCCTGATTCCCCGCATGCAGGCCGAAGGTGCTGCCTGGTCCAGCCTTGGTACCCAAGTGCTTACAGCTCTGATCCAGGTCTTTCTGGCGGTCAAATTCTTCAACATCAAGGCATTTTCACCGGTGGTCGCACGGATCGTTCTTTATGCTTGCGGGCTGCTCGGCGCGTTCCTGTTGCTCGATCATCTTTGGAAAGATCCGCTCGGATCGGCGATCTTCTATTTCATATTCTCACTTTTGTGGGCTTTCTTGACGGGCCTGATCGGCCTAAAACCAATGTTGCATGCCTTCGACAGACGAACCGAAGATCATTAAGACCACAGGTCGCCAGCCGGGCACGACCCAATTCCGATCGGGACTGAAGCCAACGGTGCCCACCACACCGATCGCGGTATCGAACGAGCCCTCCTTCGATCTGGTGATCTTCCTCTGGGCCCGGCGCAAATTCATACTGGCGATCACCTTGCTGGGTGCGCTTGCGGGCACGATCGCCGCTTACGTGGTGGATCCGCTGTTCAAGAGCGAAGTGGTGATGTTCCCTGCGGTGACAAATTCCGCGTCGAAATCCCTGTTGAACAACCAGACCACCGGGCG
>JAEYYE010000234.1 GCA_023430945.1 Bacteroidota bacterium | reverse complement strand
GCTGAGCGATGTGCGCGATCTGACATCGGCCTGCCACATGATCCAGGAGGTCGGACGCGTCACCGGGACATTCGATCAAGCGATCAATATGATCAAGGAGATCTTGGATCGATTCCACGCAGGTCTCAAGGAAATTGAAAAGATCGATCGGCTTCCGCCCTCTGTCGCCTACTTCATCTGGCGCGATCCGTTGATGGTGACAGGTGGCGACACGTTCATTACCGATATGTTGTCCCGCGCCGGATTCATCAATTCCTTCATCACCTCTGAAGAACGATATAAGGAGATCGAACCGCAGGATGTTTTGGATCGATACACCGACCTGCTCTTCCTCTCCAGCGAACCTTACCCCTTCAAGGAAGAACATCTGGAGGAATTCGAGGAAATGCATTCCGGTACGCCCGCGATCCTTGTTGATGGTGAAATGTTCAGCTGGTACGGCAGCCGGCTGTTGAAGGCACCGGCCTATTTCAAGGAATTGCGATCGAAGGTGGCTGGGTTGCTCTAGGCGTGGCTGGCTACATTTGCCAGACCACCGTTCATGCGATCCCCAGCATTCCTGATAGCGTTTTTCATCGCCTCGCTGTGCCCTGCGCAAAAGGTGGGGCTTGTGCTCAGTGGCGGTGGCGCTGCTGGCATCGCGCACATCGGTGTGCTGCAGGCGCTCGAGGAGAATGAAGTGCCGATCGATTACATCACCGGCAGCAGCATGGGCGCGCTCGTTGGTGCACTGTACGCTTCAGGGCTTTCGCCCTGGGAGATCGATTCGCTCTTCCACACGGAGAAATTCATGATCATGGCCGCAGGCGGCATTGAGGAGAAGCACCAATATTATTTCAAACAGGACCTTCCCGATGCTTCCGTGGTCACCTTGAAATTCGATCTGGATACCGCGCTGCAGACATCCCTTCCCACCAACCTGCGCAGCCCCGTGCTCATCGATTTCGAACAGATGATCGGCTTCGCAGGGCCTTCCGCGGCGGCGGATTACGATCTGGACAGTCTGCTGGTCCCGTTCCGTTGCGTGGCTTCGGACATCACCCAGCAACGATCGGTGGTATTCAACAAAGGCGATCTGAGCCAGGCCGTGCGTGCGAGCATGAGCTATCCCTTCTACTTCAAACCGATCAGCATCGATGGCAGTTTGATGATGGACGGCGGGCTCTACAACAATTTCCCGAGCAACGTGATGTATTCGGAGTTCATGCCCGACTTCATCGTGGGAAGTAATGTGGCGTTCAATGCACCGCCGCCGAGCGAGGACGATCTGCTGAGCCAGCTGCGCGCCATGATCCAGGAGCGAACGGATTACAGCGTGATCTGCGAGGAAGGCGTGATCATTGAGCCGAAGACCTCGGTCTCACTGTTCGATTTCTCCGATCCATCGCGGGCGATCCACGACGGCTATGCTGAAGCGATGAGCCGCATGCCGGAGGTACTGGCGCAGGTGGGCCGTCGTGTGAGCCGGGAGGAAATGAAAGCCCGGCGCGCAGCGTTCAGATCGAAATTCCCGGAAATGATCTTCGGCGACCTCCAGGTGCACGGCCTCGATCGTGACCAGACGCGCTTCGTGGAGCGCAGCCTTCTCTCGCCCAACATGAAGACGTTCACCCTCGATCAATGGGAAGGGATCTACTTCCGCCTTTACGCCGATCGGAATATCTCGCTTCTCTATCCGAAGGCCACGTATGTGAAGGAAAGAGGCAACTATGATCTGGATATCCATGTGAAACCGGAGAAGGACCTGGAAGTTCGTTTCGGCGGAATGTTCTCCTCGCGGCCGATCAATACGGGCATGGCGGCGCTGCGCTACAACATCTTCGGCCGCACTTCTGGTTCTGCGGAAGCGATCACCTATTTCGGCAAATTCTATTCATCGGTGCAGGTGAAATTGCGTGGCGATCTTTCATCGCGTTTCCCGATCTACCTCGAGCCGATCTTCACACTGCACCGCTGGGACCATTTTCGCAGTTTCACCAATTTCTTCGATGAGTTCAGGCCCGCTTATGTGGTGATGCGCGAAGTGTATGGCGGACTCAACGGCGGCATCGGCCTCGGCAACAAGGGGCTGCTGCACTTCGATCTGAAGTATGCCGAAACAAAGGACAGCTATCACCAGGAGCTGGATTTTACCAGCCAGGATACGGCCGATGTGACCAATTTCACGCATCTTACGGCAGGGCTGCGCCTGGAACGCAACAGCCTCAACCGCAAACAGCATCCGAATGCCGGCGAGCGGTTCCGGCTGGAATTGCGCGCGATCGGCGGCGACGAGCTCACGGAAACACATATCCATTTCGAACCGGTACCCGATCGGTATCGCAAGCGGCACGATTGGGGCCTGCTGAAGATCTCGCTGGATCAATACCTGCTCTCCAAAGGGCACATCCGGTTCGGCCTACTGCTCGAAGGCGTGTACAGCAACATGCCGATGTTCCATAACTACAACGCCACCATCATCCGTTCGCCGGCATTCCAGCCAACGCCGGAAAGCAGCACCTACTTCATCGAGGAATTCCGATCGCCGAAATACGTGGCCGGTGGTTTCCGCACCATCATCGCGGTGGCACGCAACAAGTTCGATCTGCGTTTGGAGGGTTATGTCTTCCAACCCTACGAACCGATCATTCGTGGCGAAGGTGATAGCGTAACCACGGCGGCCGCGTTCGTTGAACGTTATTTCATCGGCTCCGGATCGCTGATCTACCAAAGTCCGGTGGGACCGGTGTGGTTCAACATGAGCTACTTCGATGGCCTGCGCGAACCCTGGGCGTGGAGCTTGAATTTCGGGTACATCCTCTTCTCACAAAAAGTGCATGAGTAGCCAGCCTCGGATCACCCACGATCTGCTGGACAAATACGTCCAGGTGAAAGGTGAGCTCGAAAGGATTCCCGATCGGCGCGAAGCCGATGCCGATCTCTGGGAGATCGTGGATCAACTGCTGCTCGATCTGCACATGATCCGTTTCGGCTATACCAGCGAAGGTTATGAGCGTTTCGTGGATCGCAGGTTGGAAGAGGTGTGCGCCGATCGGAGCGTGGTGGATCGGATGCGGGAGATCAGGTTGTAAAAAGGAACAGATCTATCTGGAAAGGAACCTGTCAGGTCGCGGCGGACCTCGCTCTTCAATTGATCATTGGAAATTGGATATTGGATATTCATCATTCCCTGAAGGGCGGCATCTTGTCAGGTCGCGGCTGCGCTTGCAAGTCCTCGGCCGTCAAAAGCACGGCCTGCGGGCTTTCCAGCTATGCCGGTTACGCAGATCGGTTGGGCGACGATATTGATCCGTGGATCGAAAGAAATTGAGTGCGTTGTGCAAGATCGACCTTTCGGGAGATCAAAACCTACGCAGCAGTCATGATCCACTCACGCCTGCTCCTCGATCTTGAGCAGCAGCTTATCGATCCGGTTGCCATCCATGTCCACCACTTCCAGTGAGAAGACCTCGTTCTTCACCACATCGCCTTCTGCGGCCATACGTTCCAGCTGGTGCAGCACGTAGCCGGCGATCGTAGTGTAGGAACTATTGTCCTCTTCGATCAGCTGGCGTTCCAGCCGATGGTTCAGGTCGCCGATCAGGATCTGCCCGTTCAGCAGCCAGCTGCCATCTTCGCGCTGCACCATTTCGGGGCTGTCGTCCTCATCATCATCGGGCAGATCCCCCACGATCGCTTCGGTAAGATCATGCAGGGTGACCATGCCGCGCAACTGGCCATGTTCATCGATCACCAGAGCGGCATATTGTTTCGATCGGCGGAATCTGTTCAGGATGGTGAACGCCGGTGTGTTCAGCGGCACCATGATCGGCTTGCGCACCACCTTCTCCAGTTTGAAATGCGGATCATCGAACCCGGCGAGCAGATCGCGCAGGGTTATGATCCCCCATGTCTCATCGATCGAACCTCGGCCCACCGGAAATTTGGAGTGAACACTTCCCTTCACCTGCGCGATGATCTCGTCGACAGGCATTTCACTGTCCACCCATTCCAATTCGCTGCGATGCGTCATCAGCGTTTTGGCCACATGATCGGTGAAGCGGAAAAGGTTCTGGTGCGCCTCGCTTTCCTCCTCCTCAAGCACGCCCTGCAGGTTCGCGGAGCGGATCATGCTGCGAAGTTCATCTTCGCTCATCTCGTCGCCAGGCCGGTCATTTATCCGGAGCAGCTTCAGGATCAAAGAGGTTGATCCGCTCAACAATTTCACGATCGGCAGGGTGATGATGCTGAAGCCACGGATGATCGGCGCCGCGATCAGGGCCAAGCGCTCCGGACTGTTCAACGCGATCGATTTCGGCACCAGCTCGCCCACAACGATCGTAAAGTAGGTGATGGTGCCGATCACCAATGCCAGTGCGATCGAATGGACATGTTCATCCAGTGCCGGCCAGCGTGAGAGGAATTGCACCATGTCATCAGTGAGCGCCGCACCACCATACGCACCGGCGATGATGCCGATCAGGGTGATCCCCACTTGCACGGAACTCAGGAAGGTCTCGGGATCATCGAGCAACCGCAGGATGATGCGCGCGCTGGAGTTCCCCTTGTCCGCGAGCAGTTGGATCCTGGGCCGCTTCACCGAAACCAGCGCGATCTCGCTCAGCGAGAAGAATCCGTTCAGCAACGTAAGTGCGGCAATGATCAGGATCTCCATGGAAGTGCGCGTACAAAGATGCGTTCAGCCGCCGCGATCGGTCCTTGAAGCAGTGCCCGGCAACGAAAAAGGCGCCTCGCGACGCCTTTTTCGTTCTCTAATACTTAGGATCAAGCCTGCGCCGCAGGCCCGCCGAAGTTCATGGGGATCTCCGGCATTTCGGTCTCGCGCACCGCGCCGTGCACCGCTTCGAACTTGCTGATGTTGTCGGCAAGGGCGCGCATCAAACGCTTGGCGTGTTGCGGAGTGAGCAGGATGCGCGAGCGCACCTTCGCTTCAGGCACGCCGGGCATCACGCGAACGAAATCCAGGACGAATTCCGAATTGCTGTGCGTGATGATCGCCAGGTTGCTGTAGATCCCATCGGCCACTTCTTCAGTGATCTTGATGTTGATCTGGTTCCCTTTTGGTTGATCTTTTTGGTCGGCCATTTGGATCGGTTGTATGAAGGATCGCCGGCGAACCGGCGATCCTTCTGGTTGATCATTCCTCCACTTCCTCTTCCTGCAGACGGTCGGCCATCATGCGGGTGTACTCGTCGCGGTTGGCCACGATCGTTCTCTGGTAGGCGCGCGATCCGGTACCGGCGGGGATCAGGTGACCTACGATCACGTTCTCCTTCAAGCCGTTCAGATGATCCTCCTTCGCGTTCACCGCAGCTTCGTTCAGCACCTTGGTGGTCTCCTGGAAGGATGCCGCCGAGATGAAGCTGTCCGTCTGCAACGAAGCGCGCGTGATACCCTGGAGCATGGTGCGGGCCGTTGCCGGCTTGGCAGGACGTGCTTCCACGAGCTTCGCATCGCGCCGCTTCAGGCCGCTGTTCTCATCACGCAGCTTGCGCATGGAGATGATCTGCCCAACGCGCATGGTCGGACTGTCGCCGGATTCCGTGACCACCATCTTGTCGTAGATATGATCATTCTCCTCCATGAACTCGATCTTGCTCACGCTCTGGCGCTCCAGGAATTTGGTATCGCCCGGATCTTCGATCTCCACCTTGCGCATCATCTGGCGCACGATCACCTCGAAGTGCTTGTCGTTGATCTTCACGCCCTGCATGCGGTACACCTCCTGCACTTCGTCCACGAGATATTCCTGCACCTTGGTCGGTCCCTGGATATCGAGGATATCAGCCGGTGCGATGGATCCATCGCTCAGCGGCTGACCCGCTTTGATGAAGTCGTTCTCCTGCACAAGGATGTGCTTGCTCAGCGGCACGAGGTAATATTTGCGCTCGCCGGTGCGGCTTTCCACGATGATCTCGCGGTTGCCACGCTTGATCTTGCCGTAGCTGATGATGCCATCGATCTCGCTCACCACCGCCGGGTTGCTCGGGTTACGCGCCTCGAACAATTCCGTTACGCGGGGCAGACCACCAGTGATGTCACCGCCCTTTCCACCACTCCGCGGGATCTTCACCAGGATGTCACCTGCCTCGATCTTCTGGCCTTCGCTAACGATGATGTGTGCGCCCACCGGCAGGCTGTAGCTGCGAAGCTCCTCCTTGCCCTTCACGTCCATGATCTTGATCGTGGGGTTCTTGCGCTTGTCGCGGCTTTCGATGATCACTTTCTCGGCGAAGCCGGTCTGTTCATCGATCTCCTCACGGTAGGTGGCGTTCTCCTCGATGCTCTCGAATTCGAGCTTACCGGCCATTTCGGAGATGATCACCGCGTTGTATGGATCCCAGGTGCAGATCACTTCATTCTTGGCGATCGGCTTGCCGGCCTTCACGTAGATGAACGCACCGTACGGAATGTTGCTGGTGGTGAGCACGATGCCCGTGTTCTGGTCCACGATACGCATCTCGGTGCTCCGGCTGATCACCACTTCGGCCTCCTTGCCTTTGCGATCCTGCTTCTTCACCGTACGCAGATCGTCGATCTCCAGGATACCATCGTACTTCGCGCGGATCTCGCTCTCCTCGGTGATCTTTCCCGCCACACCACCCACGTGGAACGTACGCAGCGTGAGCTGTGTTCCCGGTTCACCGATGGATTGGGCTGCGATCACACCGACCGCTTCGCCCATTTGCACCATTCTGCCGGTGGCCAGGTTGCGGCCGTAGCATTTGCTGCAAACGCCCTGCTTCTGTTCACAGGTGAGCACGCTGCGGATCTCCACTTCCTCGATCGGGCTTTCCTCGATCATGGCGGCCACATCCTCATTGATGGCCTCACCGCTCTTCACGATCAGGTCGCCGGTCTGCGGATGGAACACATCATGCACCGAGGTACGTCCGAGCACGCGATCGTACAGGGTCTCCACCACTTCCTCGTTCTTCTTGAGCGAGGTCGCGATCAGGCCACGCAGCGTTCCGCAGTCATCATTGGTGATCACCACGTCCTGCGCAACGTCCACCAATCGGCGCGTGAGGTAACCTGCGTCAGCTGTTTTCAGAGCTGTATCCGCAAGACCTTTCCGAGCACCGTGTGTGGAGATGAAATATTCGAGAATTGAAAGTCCCTCTTTGAAGTTCGAGAGGATCGGGTTCTCGATGATGTCCTGGCCCCCGCCGCCACCGCTCTTCTGCGGCTTGGCCATAAGGCCCCGCATGCCGCTCAGCTGGCGGATCTGCTCCTTGGAACCCCTGGCGCCTGAATCCATCATCATGTAGATGGAATTGAAACCCTGCTTGTCCTTCTTGATGTGCTCCATCAAGGTGTAGGTCACCTTGGAATTGGTGTGTGTCCAGATATCGATCGTCTGGTTGTAGCGCTCGTTGTTGGTGATCAGGCCCATGTTGTAGTTGCCCATCACCTCGTCCACTTCTGCCTGCGCCGCTTTTACCAGTTTCTCCTTCGCCTCCGGAATAACAACATCATCCAGGTTGAAGGAAAGACCACCGCGGAAGGCGCTCATGAAGCCAAGGTCCTTGATGTCGTCCAGGAACTGTGCTGTACGCGCAACTCCGGTTTCCTTCATCACGCGGCCGATGATGTCGCGCAGCGCTTTTTTCGTGAGCACTTCATTGATGAAACCCGCTTCCTTCGGCACCACTTCGTTGAAAAGCGTGCGGCCGCAGGTGGTTTCGATCATCTGGGTCTTTCCGTCCTTATCGCTCCAGCGCAGCTTGATCCATGTGTGCAGATCGAGCTGGTTCTCGTTGTAAGCGATGATCACTTCCTCAGGGCTGTAGAAGGTGCGGCCTTCGCCTTTCATCTTCTTTTCAGCATCGCTCTTGCGGCCCTTGGTGATATAGTACAGCCCAAGTACCATGTCCTGGCTGGGTACCGCGATCGGTGCGCCGTTGGCCGGGTTCAGGATGTTGTGGCTGGCAAGCATCAACAGTTGTGCTTCGAGGATCGCCGCGTTGCCGAGTGGCAGGTGCACGGCCATCTGGTCTCCATCGAAGTCAGCGTTGAACGCCGTACATACCAGTGGATGCAACTGGATCGCCTTTCCTTCGATCAGTTTGGGCTGGAAGGCCTGGATACCCAGGCGGTGCAGCGTTGGTGCACGGTTGAGCAGTACAGGATGTCCACGAAGTACGCTTTCGAGGATATCCCAAACCACCGGCTCCTTCTTGTCCACGATCTTCTTCGCGCTCTTCACCGTTTTCACGATCCCGCGCTCGATGAGCTTGCGAATGATGAACGGCTTGAAGAGCTCGGCAGCCATGTCCTTCGGGAGGCCGCACTCGTGCAATTTCATTTCAGGACCCACCACGATCACCGATCGGGCACTGTAATCCACTCGCTTACCAAGCAGGTTCTGGCGGAAGCGGCCCTGTTTGCCCTTGAGCGAGTCGCTCAACGACTTCAGCGGACGGTTGCTTTCGCTCTTGACGGCGCTGCTCTTGCGGCTGTTATCGAAGAGACTGTCCACCGACTCCTGCAACATCCGCTTCTCGTTCCGCAGGATCACCTCGGGAGCCTTGATCTCCATCAGGCGCTTCAAGCGGTTGTTGCGGATGATGATACGGCGGTACAGATCGTTCAGA